>DATKZW010000053.1:0-9091 GCA_035527775.1 Sumerlaeia bacterium
GCGGGCGCGACCCGCCGCGAAAAGCGACGCCTCTCACACGCCATCGACAGGCGCCGGGAAACAGTCCGGGGAGAAGGCCGTCCCGGGGGGCAAGACTCCCGAGAGCGACTCGGCCGCCCCGAGGAAGCCGGCCCCAGACAAGACGGCGGAAGCGACCAAGACGGCCGTCGTCCGCCCGAGAAAGCCTGCCTCCCGGAGAAAGAAAACCCCGACCGCCAGGAAACCGTAGACCAGCGCAAGGGAAGGGCGGAAAAACCGGCCTGCCCCCCGCCCGCTCCGGCGAGCGGCGCAAGTGCGCTCCTTTCCGCCGTCGCGACGGGGTTCCTTCCGGCAACTGGAAGCGTTCGCTCCCCAGATCTCTCGCAGTGAAAATCCGACGGCAGGAGATGAGCATGAAAGTCTGGCTGAGCAGTTCCCTCGTTCGTCAGTTCCCGAACGCCGCGCCCCCCAGGGGCCAAGCAACCCTTTCGCTGTACGCCGCCCGAGGGGAGCGGGTCTCTTTCCAGGCGTCCGTGTTCGTCCCCTCCGGGGACCGTCCTCGCGAGGTCTCGCTTCGGGTCGACGCGCCCGGAGACCTTGCAGTCCGCGTGCGACGCGTCGGCCTCGTGCCGGTCCCCCATCACAACGCCGACACGCCCGTCGAGGAGCTCGACGGAGTCGGCCACATTCCCGGCTACGTTCCGGACCCGCTCTTTCCGGAGGAAACGGCCCTCGTGGCGCCGCGCGAGGTCGCCGCTTTCTGGATCACGGTAAACGTCCGCCGCGCCGCGCGCCCCGGCCCGAAGGAGATCGCCCTGGCGTTCCATTCGGCCGGCGAGCGCGACAACGCGGCGAGCCTTCTCAAGGCTACGGTTCTCGTTTCCGAAGTGGTTTTGGCCAAGCGCAAGGATTTCCGAGTCACGCACTGGTTCTACGCCGACGCGATCTGCGATTGGTACGGGGTCGAGCCCTTCGGCGAGCCTTTCTGGCCCATCTGTGAGAAGTACATGAAGGACTACGCCGAGCACGGCTGTGACCTGATCTACGTGCCGGTCTTCACGCCGCCGCTCGATGGCGTCAAGCGCCCGACGCAACTCCTGAAGGTCCGCCCGCGCGCGGGCGGGCGCTATTCCTTCGATTGGCGGCGCGTTAAGCGTTGGATCCAGCTCGCGCAGAAATCGGGGATCCGCCACTTCGAGTGGACCCATTTCTTCACGCAATGGGGCTGCCGAAACGCCATCCGCGTTTACGAGGAGCGCGACGGCAAGAACCGCCTCCTCTGGCCCCCCGGCACGGGGGCGACCTCTTCCACGCACCGCGATTTCCTCGCTCAATTCCTCCCGGCCCTCGAGCGTTTCCTGCGCGAAGAGCGACTCCTCAACGCCTCGTATTTCCACGTCTCCGACGAGCCCGGCGGCGATTCGCTCCCCTATTACCGCAAGGCGCGCGATCTCCTGCGCGAACTCGCCCCTTGGATGCGCGTCATGGACGCCCTGAGCGACGTCCGCTTCGCCCGCGAAGGACTGACGGACATGCCGGTCCCCTCCATCGCCCACGCCCGCCCCTTTGTGGAGGAGGGAATCCCCTCCTGGGCGTACTTCTGCTGCGGCCCCCGCGGACGATGGATCAATCGTCTCCTTGACACGCCTCTCATCAAAATCCGCATGACCGGATGGTTGCTCTATCGCCTCGGCTTCGGCGGCTTCCTCCACTGGGGCTTCAACTACTGGCACCGCAGCCAGACTCAACACATGATCGATCCCTTCACCGTGACCGACGGCGAACGATGGCCCGGCTGGGCCTACGGCGACCCCTTCGTCGTCTACCCCGGCCCCGACGGCCCGATCGACTCCCTGCGCTGGGAAGTCTTCGCCGAGTCCCTGCAGGACTACGCGCTCCTCCAGACGCTCGGCGTGCCGAGAGACGATCGGCGGCTGGCGCCGCTCAAGGATTTCGACGACTTTCCGAGAAACGAGAAATGGCTGGCGCGTCTGCGGAAGAGTCTGCTGGGCGTTTGAGCTCTATTGTTCCTGAACCGGTCCGCCCGCGAATCGCGCGGACTGCGGGGACGGGAAATGCTCTGTTGGCGCAATTCGCGGGCTTTTTTCCCGCCGCCGACACGGATTCCGCCCGAGGACGCGCCGGCGCGCGTCATACCGGTCGTATGGCGCAGAGCGGTCAGACGCGCTTCGGGACGACATAGGGCTGGCGGTAGTCGCGGGTGAGCAGGCGATTCGCCTTCGCGGCGCCGAAACCGACGAAGCGCTCCTTCTCCGGATTCATCTTGAGCCACGGCCCGAGGGTCGCCTTCGTCTTCGTGATGTCGACCTCGTTGGCCGCGAGGTGCTCTTTGAAGCGCTCGAAGGTCTCCAGCGCCTCGGGCTCCGATTTGATCTGTTCGTGGATCTCGTGGGGAGAAGCTTCCCGGCCGAGAAGGTGGGAGATGTTGCCCGTGTGACACAACGCGCTCGACAGGTGGCCCTCGAGAATGTCGGCGTTCAGATCGCTCGCCCTGCGGCTGCGCACGGCCTCGATGAAGTTCGCCTGGTGGCCGGAGCCCTGCTCGATCTCGAAGGACTTGATCTTCTTTCCGTCGTTGTCGTAGGCGAAGCCGCCGGCAAAATACCCTCCCTCGCAATGGATCACGTTGCCGATGCGAATGCCCTTGTAGTGGGGCATTCCGGGCCCGTCCTTTCTTACCGGCAGGCCGCGGACTTCGAAGAGGATCGGGATCTCGTCGTAGTCGTGGAAGACGAACTGGGTGTTGGGCGTCTCGCCGTCGTCGTCGTACCCGAATCGTCCGCCGACGCTCATGACGCGAGGCGAAAGCTGGGCGGCGCCGGCCGCCCAGCGGCAGACGTCCATCTGGTGGATGCCCTGGTTGCCGATGTCGCCGTTTCCCGTGTCCCAGACCCAGTGCCAGTCGTAGTGGAGATTCGTTCGCATGAGGGGCTTCAGCGGCGCCGGGCCGGTCCAGAGGTCGTAGTCGATGTAACTCGGCACGAACTGGGGTCCCGAGACCTTGCCGATGCTCCCGCGGGGCTTGTAGCAGAGCCCGCGCACGAGTAGAATCTTGCCCAGGTTGCCGTCCTGGCAATACTTGATGCCTTCGCGCAGCGCCAGATCGGACCGAGACTGCGTGCCGACCTGGACGATGCGACCGTACTTGCGCGCCGCCTCGACGATCTTGCGGCCTTCCCAGACGTTGTGCGAGCAGGGCTTCTCGACGTAGACGTCCTTGCCCGCCTGGCACGCCCACACGCTCATCAAAGCGTGCCAGTGATTCGGCGAGGCGATCACGATGGCGTCGACCTCCGCATCGTCGATCATCTTCCGCACGTCCACGTAGGCCGCCACCTGCTGCTTGCTCTCCGCGAATTGCTGCACGCGTTGCGCTAGAATGCGCCGGTCCGGGTCGCAGAGCGCGACCACCCGGACTCCCGGGATTCTCCGGAAATCCTGAATGTGAGCGTTCCCCTTGCCGCGAATTCCCGCGACGCCAATCCGGACGTCGTCGTTCGCGCCGAGCGGCTTGGACCACGTGGAAGTCGCCCCGCGCGGCGATCGGCAGGCTTGCAGCAGCGCCGATCCCGCAGCTGCCGCCCCCAGGGAAGTCTTGATGAAATCTCGGCGAGTGATCCCGCTCATGATGCGTCCTTTCTTCCTTCGCTTCTCTCCCTTATAGACGCTCCCAATCAATCCTCGATATCTCTAACGATTGGCGCCTTGTCTCCTACTCTGGCAGTGATTCCCTCGCGTACTCCGCGTACCGTTCGGCCACGCGGGCCTCCCTCTCGTCCCCCCGATGAAAGAACAGGCGATAGCGAAAGGTCAAGCTTTCCCCCGCCGGAATCGTCAAGTCTCCGGCGCCTTTCGGCTTGTTCTCGAAGTAGTGGACGCCGAAAGGATTGGCCGCGAAAAGGCCATAGTCGCGCACGTGCCACCTCGTGGGATGCCGGGGGTTCTTCGGGTGGTCGAAGATGGCCACGCCGACCGTTTCGCCCTTCACGGGGCCGTAGTAGTCGCACCAGGCGGCGCGCTTGCCCCAGGTCTCGCCGTCGCGCACGCCCTCGCTGTTGACGATATGGCCCGCGCCGACTTCCCCCTTCAGCCGCATGGTCGGCGCCAATCGGATCGCCATGGAGCCTTCCTTCGTGTCGCCAAGGACCACGTCTCCGTGGGAGGCGTGAATCGTGACTTCGAAGTCCATCATCCGCCCTTCCGGACGGCGGTAGAATCGGTGGACGCGCGTGTCGGTGCAGACGACGTCTCCGTTGTCGGCGACCCAGCGGTTCCGCGAGCGAATGACGCCGATGTTGGGACCGGAAGCGATCTCCAGGAACTCGTCGTGGACAATCGCGCCGTGCCCTTCGCTTTCCCCCCAGAAATCATGGCCGTTCACGTCGCCGTGGGCGAACCAGAGAGAGCGGTGGTGGGGATGGTCTCTCGTTTCGTTCTCCGCCTCTTTCATCGGCCAGTGGCGAATGACGGGCTCGCCCGTGGGACCGATCACGGGGTAGAAATAGGGGCGTGGCGCGTTCGTGAAATGATACTCCGTGAACGGTTCGCCGTCGATGGCGACCTTGAGCGTCTCGCCCGCGCGATCGATTCGCACTCCTTTCGCGCCCGAGACGTTCCGATCCGTTGCGGCGGCGCCGTCCGGCGGCGCCTTCTCCTGCAAAGCCCGAAGCGCCTTTTCGACCGCTTCCGGGCCTTCGAGCGCGCGCCGGGGCCTGGGATGGCTCTCGTCAAAGACGAACAAGGCCTCCTTTTCCTCCACAACGGATTTCGATTCGTCGATCTCTTCCGGGGCGCCGGGCTGCGCCGCGGGATTCCGCACCACGTCGAGCGAGAGACCCAGATGCTTCGCCAGAAAGCGATAGACGGCCAGGCGCTTGGAAGGGCCGTAGTCATGTTGCTCCTCGGGGAGATGGACGTTCTCGACGTTGTCTCCCGCGCCGTAGAGTTCGTAGACGCGCCGGATATAAGGAAACTCGACGTCGGGCGTCTTCTTCGTCCAATCCGTGCCGACGGAGACGAGGAGTTGGGGCCGCGGCGCCGCGAGGGCGGCGATCTCCGCGTTGCACGTCTCGTGGTCGCGGCTCTTGTGAATCGGCAGGCCGCTCTCGCATTTGCAGCCGCCAAAGAAGTGCGCGGACACCATGACAACCGGCGCGCTCATGGCGATCCGCTCGTCGAGCGCGGTGAGCAGGAACGACTGCGTGCCCCCTCCGGAAGCGCCGGTCACCGCGATGCGCTTTGGGTCCACGTCGCCGAGGGAGAGCAGAAAGTCGACGGCGCGCATGCTGTTCCACGTCTGGAGCGTCAAGGAAAGAGGTTGCGCGTGCTCGAGCTGCGTGGACTCGCTCCACCCGACCATATCGTAGGCGAAAACGACCGCTCCCATCCGGGCGAGGGTCGCGCACCGTTTCTGGGTGTCCGGGTGGAGCCGGCCGCCGCCGATGGCGCCTTCGGGGCGGGAATGTCCGTGGGGACAGAGCACGGCGGGATAGGATTCTCTCTTCCCGAGCGGCAGGTACAGGTTGCCCGTCACGAAGAATCCCGGAAAACTCTCGAAGGCGACGTTCTCGACCGTATAGCCCTCTTTCTCGCGCTTCGAATGCCGGATCGGGTTGAGGGGCGTTCTCCTCGGCAGGGGAGAGAGGTTCGCGCCGCGCAGGACGTTGCGCCGGATGTTCTCCGCCCGGGCTTTCCATTCGTCGAGCGTCTCGTGAGTTCTCCCCAAACGCTCGAGCAGCGCCTTCCCTTGCTCTTCCGTCAGGTAGGCGCCTTCGCAGAGCGTCACTCCATCTTCTTCCGCCACGGGTTCGTCGCCTTTCGTTGAGGGGTTTGTCATCGCAAGCACGGCCCACGACAGCACGCAGATGCAAGAACGCGTCGGTTTCACTCGGTTCCTCGTCCTTTCCCGGAATCCCTTCCCTTCCTCTCCCGTACAACCGTTGCCCTAAACGGGCAGACGTCCCCGAATCTACCGCGTTGCTTGGGCGGCGGCGAGCATTGTCTCCCATGTCTCCCGCTGGCGGATCAAGGCGCTGACGCGGTCCGTCGGAATCGGATGGCGCGCCTCGAGAAGAATCCAGCCCGCGTAGTCCGTCTCCACGAAAAGGGCCATGAGGTCCTGGTAGGGGTAGTCGCCTTTGTCGAGCTCGCGAACGTGGGCCGTGGCGCCGAAACGGTCGCGCACAAGGCCGAAATTGTGCGCCAGCCCCTCGCCCTCGAGGTCTTCCGCGTTGCAGTTCCAGCAAACGCCCACGTTGGGATGATCGGCCACGTCCATGATCTGCTTGATGTCTGGAAGATGACCGCACGCGCCGTGCGCCTCGAGGCGGATTTCCTGGCCGTAGTCGGCGCCGTAGGCGCCCACGACGTTCAGCGACTTGCCGATCTGCTCGATTGTCTTCTCGCGCGCCACGCCCTTGTGGAAGCTGTTGGGCTTGACCTTGACGCCGCTTCCGCCCACGTCGTGACTGAGCCGCACAAAGGCTTTCGTCGCCTCGATCGACTTTTCAAGTCCTGCGGGATCCGGGCTGTCGAAACACTCGTTGCTCCCCAAGCCGACCAAGACCACGGGGCTGTCGGTGAAACGTTTTTTCACGTCTTTGCGACTTCGTGCGTCGATATGCGGCTCGACGCCGTGTTTGTGCGCCGTTCGCAGCTCGACCCCGCGGACCTTGGCCTCTTCGCAGTTCGCGATCAGCGTCGGCAGGTCCCAATCCTGTCCCCAGAGGTAGGTCACGAGGCCGAATCTCATCCGGGCGCCGGGCCTGTGGGCGGACCGCAGCAGGGCGCATCCAAGCGGGCCGGCGAGGGCTGCGGCGGCGCCGCCGAGACAAGCGGACTGGCTTATGAAGCGGCGGCGTGGCAGGCGGGTAATGGCGGGCTCCTCCAGGCAGGTCGATCACCCCAAGTGGATGATTTCCTTGAGCCTTCGCTCCTCCGCCCCGTTGCGCTGCCTGGCGCATTCGCGCAGAGCGCGTTGCGCCGTCTTCTCCGCTTCCTCCGTGCGGCCGGCGACGACCAAGGCGTGGGTCTCCAGACGCAGAAGGCGGGGCCGTTCCCCTTCGGGGCCGTTTTCCTCGAGGGCTTTCCGCGCGAAAGTTAGGCGATCGAGCGCTTCCTGCGGCTTACTTTGCGCGAGAAGCGACTCGACTTCCACCAGATCGAGCGAGAACAAGCGTTCGCTGTCCCCGATCTCCCGCGCGATTTTTCTCCCTTCCTTCAGACACCGGCCAAACTCGTCCGGCTCGCCGAGGGCGAGGTGGCCGAGGGCGAGGTTCTCCAGCGCGATCGCCTGGCTCCGCCGGTCGCCCGTCGTGCGCGCGAGATCCAGCGATCGCGCGTTCTGGTCCATCGCCTCGGCCCAGCGTTTCTGAAGGAGAGCGAGGTTGCCGAGATTGGCGTGGGCCGCCACTCGCACGGCTGCGAAGTGGATGCGCTGGGCCAAGGCCAGCGCTTCGCCGTAATGTCGCCGCGCCTTGGCGCACTCCCCCATGTTCTCCTCGATCATGGCGCTGTTCATCAGAACCAGCGCGACGCCGAACTGATTCCGATCCCGCCGGTGGATGCGCAGGACCGTGTGAAAGCTCTCTAACGCCTCCCGAAGACGTCCGAGCTTCCAATCCGTCAGGGCGAGGTTATTGAGCACGTCCGCCTCAACGCCCCGCGCGTAAACCGTCCAGTCCCTCTCTATCTCGTCTCGGAAAGGGTGGGGCTCGACGCGGAAGTTCGCCGTGTCGCGAGCCATGGGCAACGCCTCTTCGAAGCACTGACGCGCCTTGCGCCATTGCCCCCGATACATCGCGCACGCCCCTAGCAGACTAAGGACCTGCGTCGCCAAGCGAAAGTCCTTGATCTTCTCGGCCAGGGCGCCGGCCGCTTTCGCCTCCTCCTCAGCCTTGGCGTAGTCGCCTAGGTAGAGGCAAGCCCGGCCCTTCTCGTACCGCGTCTCCATCTCCAAATGCGTGTCGGCCCGGCACGGCGGCAGCGCGAGCACGTCGTCGAACAGCTCCCGCGCCAACTCGTATTGCCCGGTGTGGAAGTACTGGTCCGCCTTCTGCTTCAGGATCCAGCCCGCCCGCTGCAGGTCCTCCTCGCTCGGCTCGCCTTTGAGAAGGAGCTCGAGCGCTTTGTCGAACAGATTGATGGCTTCCCCCGCCGC
Source organism: Sumerlaeia bacterium (assembly GCA_035527775.1). Classification (GTDB taxonomy): domain Bacteria; phylum Sumerlaeota; class Sumerlaeia; order UBA8349; family UBA8349; genus DATKZW01. The sequence goes on from DATKZW010000053.1 coordinate 8,159, forward strand.
GGCCTGGCGCGCCGCGCGGCAGCCCGCCAGCCGAAGGTACTTCACCCCGCGCTCGCGCTCGTTCGCCTCGGTGAAATGGTGGGCCAGCACCGGGTAGTAGTTCTCGATGTTCGCGCTCAGAGACTGCTCCATCCGCTCGGCGATGACGCGATGGAACTCGCGACGCTGACGCTCCAGCAGCGATTGGTAGGCCGATTCCCGGATCAGATGGTGGCGAAACAGAAACTCCAGGTCCTGCGGCGTCTTGACGTCCTCTATGAAATCCAGGCCCTTCAGAGAATAGAGCCGGTCGAGGAGCCCCTCTCGGATTATGTCAAACAGCTCGATCAACCGGAGGGAGAACCGATGACCGAGCACTGCCCCGCACTGCAAGACGAGTTTGCGGTCATGATCGAGGAGGTCGATGCGCGACTGAAGCATCCCCTTCAATGAGGTCGGCACCCACTGGCGGATCTGCTCGACAAGGCGGGCCCCCTGCAGCTGGGCCAGATCGTCCGTTTGGCCGAGTTTGGCCAGTAGATCGCGAACGACCTCGATCAGGTAGAGAGGATTTCCCGAGGAATGACTCTTGAGGCTGTCCACGATTTCCGGCGCGATGTCCTCCAAATGAACCAGATGCCTCACCAGCTCGGTGCGTTCCTCATCCCGCAGCGCTACCAGGCGAATCCGGCCAAGCGGCTTGAGGGGCGCGCTCTTCAGACTAAAGCCTGGCCGATGAGAGAGCAGAAGAAAGATGCCCCTCGGCGAGGGCGGCGAGGCCAACGCGTCGAGCGCCTCGAGGCTGCTCGCATCGGCCCACTGCAGATCGTCCAGGAAGAGAACCACGGGGACCCGCGCGGCAATCGGGCCGAGAAGGTTTCGCAGGTCCGCCTGGATCTGTCGACGCAGCACCGCCGGACCGAGGACTTGCGTCTTCTTCAGCGCCGCGGGGCA
>DATKZW010000054.1:0-3433 GCA_035527775.1 Sumerlaeia bacterium
CGTCGGCTGGGCTTCGGCTCAAGAGGTCGACGAACGCAACGTGTTGGAGGCGACGCTGCTGGCCGCCAAACGAGCGCTGGAGGCGCTGGAGATCGAGCCGGACCTGATTCTCACCGACTTCCTGAGATTGGAGGGAGTCACTGCGCCCGTGGAGCCGTTGGTCAAAGGCGACGGACGCTCCCAGGCCATCGCGGCCGCCTCGGTGGTGGCCAAAGTGGCGCGAGACCGATGGATGCAGGTTCTCGACGCCGAATATCCACTCTACGGTTTTGCGTCTCACAAGGGTTACGGAACACCCGGCCACCTCGAGGCGCTGAGTCGATTCGGCTCTTCCACCGTCCACCGTCATTCTTTCCGAGGGGTGGATTGGTTCGAGAACGATTACCGCACTTCCGTGACCCTCGGCGGCCTTCTTGAGGCGTTAGAGGGGGGAGATCGGGATCTTTCCAAAGGGGCGGAGTGCGAGGCGGTCTGGCGCAGAGAAGGCCGTGGACTGCCGGAGTGCGAGCTCCAGATTCTTCGCAAGGCGGCGGAGAAACGCCGACGCGGCAGGAGAGAGTGAGAAAGATCGGCGCTCCCCCGGAGTCTTGGCTCGCCCGAGCGGCTCTCCGAGCGGGAAGAAGGACCGGCAAGGAATGCGGAGCTCGTCAGAAACAGGGACCGCGCAGGAAGAGGGCCTCTTCCTCACCCCCGAGGAAGAGGAGGGGGTCGCCCGCGGGGAAGCCCCGGCTGGGGAGACTCGGCATGAAGTGGGCAGGCGCGGCGAGGACCTGGCCTGCCGGTTTCTCTGGCGCCACGCCTTTCGCATTCTCGAACGCAACTATCAGGGCTCGCGCGGGGAGATCGATATTGTCGCCGAGAAGAAGGGGTGCATTCATTTTGTGGAAGTCAAGACTCGCACGACGGACTCCCTGGGCCGTCCGGAAGAACGCGTGGACGCGAAGAAAAGGGAAATCCTGCGCGAGACGGCGCGCATCTACCTGCGGGATTTCCGCGAGCCTCCTCCCGCGGGAGTTCAGTTCGACGTTCTCGCGCAAGTCGTTCATGGGCAACGGCCCGTTAGGCAAACCCTCTTGGAGAACGCCTTCTAGGAATCGGAAACGCCCCCGCCTGCCGGGGATGCGACCCGGCGACGAGGGCCCGTTCTCCTGGGGGCTGCGGCAGTGAGGTGAAGCGGTTGGCGCAGTAGACTTCCCAGAGAAGGAGGAGCGGCCTATCATGTGCGCGATGAGCAACCTTCAACCATACGGGGGGAAGGATCCGGGGGAGAGATGTCCCTACACCATGACGGGTCTGCTGAAACAGATGGTCGAACAAGACGCGTCCGACCTGCATCTGGCCGCCGGTCGGCCGCCCGTGCTGCGCCTCCACGGGTCCCTGATCGACGTGGAAGGACCGCCTCTGAACCCAACGATGGTCCAGGAGATGGTCTACTCGGTGCTCACCGATCTCCAAAAGCAGAAATTCGAGGAGGCGAAGGAACTCGATTTCTCCTTGGGCATCGCTTCGCTGGCTCGCTTCCGCGTGAACGTGCATCAGCAGCGGGGCAGCCTGGCATCTGCTTTCCGTGCGATCCCCAGAAGCATCCCCGGGTTCGACGAACTGCGCCTACCGCGCCGCGTGCTCGAACCGCTGTGCCGCCGCCCGAACGGTTTCGTCCTCGTCACCGGCCCGACCGGATCGGGGAAGTCGACCACTCTCGCGGCCATGGTTGACTTGATCAACACCGAGACCGACAAACACATTATCACGGTGGAAGACCCCATCGAGTACCTTCACCAGCACAAGCGCTGCCTCGTCGAGCAGCGAGAGGTGGGCGACGACACCCACAGCTTCGGCAACGCCCTGAAATACTCTCTGCGCCAAGACCCCGACATCCTGATGATCGGCGAGATGCGCGACATGGAGACCATCCAAGCGGCCCTGACCGGCGCGGAGACGGGTCATCTGGTCCTGTCGACCCTTCACACCCCCGACGTGGTGCAGACCTGCGACCGCATTGTCGACGTGTTCCCGCCGCACCAGCAGGAGCAGATCCGCGTCCAGTTGGCGGGCGTTCTGGAGGCGATCCTCTCTCAGAAACTGGCGCCGTGCGTCTATGGGGGGCGCATTATGGCCATGGAGATTCTCCTGGCTACCGACGCCGTGCGAAACCAGATTCGCGAACGACTGACCCCGCAGCTCTACACCACCATCCAGGCGAACCTGAGAATCGGGATGATAACCATGGACAGATCGCTACTGGATCTTTACAAGAAAGGCCAGATCACGCGCGACACGGTGCTGTTCAACGCGAAGAAACCGGAGGAACTGAAGCCCTACCTGTAGGGTTTCGTCTTCCCCCCGGGAAAGGCCGCAGGCCGGTTGTTGTGCGCTCATGGAGTCGAGCGATGCTTGTCGAAATGGAATTGCGCGAAATCCTTACGACGGGCCCCATCACGGCCATCGTACTGGGCGAGAAGAACGGTCAGAGACGCCAGTTTCCCATCTACATCGGCCTGGCCGAAGCGAACGCTCTGCAAATGGCCGTCCGCAAGGACACCCTTCCGCCCCCCGGTCGCCCTCTCACGCACGATCTGATTCTGGGCGTTCTCGAGGGCCTTGGCGCCGCCTTGCGACGCGTGATCGTTGACGATCTGGTGGAAGACGAAAACGGCGGGGGGACTTTTTACGGCAAGTTGGACGTCGAACGAAGCGACCACTCGACGGTCTGGATCGACAGTCGCCCCAGCGATGCCATTGTGCTCGCGACCAAGGCGTCGGTCGATATCCTGGTGGATGAAGAAGTCCTGAGAAAAGCGGGCGCAGAACCTCCCCCCTCCGAGTCTGATCTGGAGTAACCCTCCTTGCCTGCGCGCGGCTTCCCAGCGCCGTGTCACCGATTGAGCCTAATGCGCCATCGCCCCCGAACCGCGCACTCCGTTCTGTTTCTCGCCCTTTGCCTGGTGATAGAGTTCCGCCCCCAGACTCTGGGGGCGGACCCGGACGCGCGCTCGGCCAGTCCTCTCGCGGCGCCGGCATCCTCTCGGGAACGTCCCGCCCGAGCCGAGGAGGAGTCCGGCGTGAGCGACGCGACATGGCAGCTCCTTGAAGGCAACCGGGACCCCTGCAGGGCCTTCGTCCATGGCAGTTGGGATAAGATGGCGGCGGGGCAACTCGAGGCGTCTGACTTCCGCACGGTCTCGCCCCCCGATCTGGCCGCCGCCCTTGGCCTGGCCACCGTCTACGACACAGACACCGCGGGCTGGTTTCTCGCCGCTGGCCGGCGGCTTCACGTCCGGCCGACCAATTCGAGCGGCGCATCGGTCCATTCCTACGAGTCGCTCGCCCGTCTCGGGTGGGCCGTGGGAGTCATGGCGGAGACGACGGCCTCGTTGCGCGTCTGCTGGGACGCCGGGTCCGAGGAGCCCATCGGCATGGAGACTCTCTTGGC
>DATKZW010000055.1:0-4375 GCA_035527775.1 Sumerlaeia bacterium
GCGGGATTCAGACCGAAACCCTTCAGGTAAAACTCATTGACGTAATAGTGGAAGCTGTTCTGCTGGGAGGGGTGAATGGGGTAGAACTCATCGATCTGCACGAAGTGCAGGCGCCCCATGTCCGGCCGACGGCCAGGGTCCACGCCGGACTCCTCGAGCAGACGGTGCGTTTCGGGTTCCTCCCACGCAGCCAGCATGCGCTGGACCCACTTGATGAAGTGCTCGGGCGTCTTGCCTGTGGGAAGAGAGATGACCCCGCCGGGGTTTTCTTGAACCCACTCGAGAAACCGCATGGCGGCGAGGCGTCCCAGAGCGGGGAAGTTGGGCGCCACGAGAACCGGCATCTTCTCGGTCGGGGGGTAAAGGGCCTGGAAAGGAGACGCGGCGAGGGCGGCCTGCTCGACGGGGCTGAGGCGGAGGGCCGGCGGGGCGCCGGCGGGGGAAGCGACATTCTGCACGGCGGAAGTCCTTTCGGTCTACCCCTTCGCGCGCGCCCCGGGACGGGCGCGGCGCAGTGGCTGACGCGAGGGGATGGCGCGCGTCGGACGGCGCCCGCGCCTTTACGGGAAAAGGAGGTAGATGCCGTGGCGCCGAGATCCGATACTCCAGGCCTTCCGAGCCCATCCGACATGGGTCCACGCGTGGGATGATCGACTCGTGAATGAGAACTGTCAAGGGGAACTCGCGCGGGAACGATGGGCTTATGGGGCAATTTCCTCTTGCGCCGAAGAGCGGATTGTGGTCTTTTCTCGGATTGTGCGAAACTTGGGCAGCCAACTCAGGGAACACGGTACGGGTTAGAGGAGTGGGGGATCCGCGCATCTGTTCGTTTTCCTGAGAGTGAGCGCCCGATCCGATGTTCCAGGTTCGCGCCGCATAAAGTGTATACTTCGTCGTTTCGCAACCGGAGGCGGCCGGTGGAGCAATCCCTTGGCAAGACGGAGGGCTTACGCCATCTCCCGGCCTTTCAGCGAACGACGCCCCGGAATTGCATAGCTTGGCAAACATGACGCAAGGAGGGAAGGACATGGGCAGCACGCCGGCATCGGACGACGGATCTTTCCGCGCAACAGGCGGCAGGGGGCCGAAGACGGCTCTCGCCGTTCTCGCCCTGCTGCTTTGCATCCCCCTCGCGGCGGAGGCGCAGACGACGGCCTCGTTGCGGGTGATCATCGCCCCCCAGGAAGCGATAGACGCCGGAGCGCAGTGGCGCGTAGACGGCGGCGCCTGGCGAGACTCCGGGACAACGTTCACCAGTCAGTGGACGCAACGGGTCGCGGTCGACTTCCAGGATCTGGCTCAATGGCGAACGCCCGAGCCGATTCAGCCGTGGGTCTTCAACGGTCACACCAAGGTCACGACGGCCACCTACTACCGGGCGATAGACTACGATGTCGGCGACATCCTGGCCCAGACCGTCTGGGTGGGCGACACGCTCCAGTTCTTCGTCCACTCCGAGCAACTGGGCTCCTCGGCCACGCTGACGGCCGCCGCCGATCCGGCGCCCGTCGGCGCCATGACGACCGACCTGAACACCTCCGGCGGGCTCTTCGCCTACACGCCGGATGCGAGCGACAAGTTCCCCTTCGACGTCACCTTCACGGCGTCCCTGCCCGGTCACCCGGACTCCCCCATCTCACAGCGTGCGACCATCACGCCCCTGTGCGAGTTGCCCGATGAGCAACTCGTCTTCGGTCTGAGTCCGGAACTGACCGTGCCCGGCGGCGGCCAGGCGCACGACGCCGCGGACGTGTACGTCACTTCCCGCACGTTTACGGGGGTCTTCAACGTGTATCGACCGGGAGCGCTGCAAGCCGTGACCATCACGGGCGAGGAGGTCGTTCTCGAGGAGGGAGATGAGAACGGCCTTTACGAGCGCTTCAACTACGCGGCGTCGCCGCTGAAGAACGCCGACATCAGCACCATGACCATCAACGCGGACACCCTGATTGTCCGCAGCCCGTTGCGTCTGCCCGGGACGAACGTCGTCATCAACGCCTGGGAACTGCGCTTCGAGGACGGCGCCGCCACGGCCTCGCTCTGCACCACGCCGCTGAGCGACACAACGACGCTGGCGCCGGCGCAGAAGGGAGAGACGGCGGGCAAGGACGGCACGCCGGGGGAAAAGGCGGGCGACCTGATCCTGAACATCGGGTCCTTCCACGCTCCTCGTTCCTCCCTCCCCCGCTTCATCCTCAAGGGCGGCGCCGGGCAGAACGCGGGCGCCGGGCGCAAGGGGGATGACGGCTATTCCCCCACGGACGGCTCATATCTGTCCGAATACGAGTGGGGACCCATGCGCGCCGATTTCGGGATTCCCGTCTCGGAGACCATCAACTACAAACCCCCCGAGGACTTGCCCCACTATTACTACCTCATCAGCTATGTCTCCAACGCCGTTCCCTGGCCCTGGGAGTCCGACTACTGGCCGTCCAAGGACTCGGCGGCCAAGACCGAATGGCCGAAGAATGGGGAGAACGCAATCCCCTCCGGAAAACCCGGGAGGGGAGGAGGAGGGGGAAGCGTCCGGGCCACTCTGGACGTGGAGTCTTGCGTCGACCGGAGCTCCGGTTCGCCCGGAGCCCGCGCATTGGGCGACGGATGGAGAGGGGACTATTGGAGCGGGGGCAACGAGGGCGACCCCCGCTGGGCGATACGCCTCTGGATCACGTGGACGTATTGGTTCCCCCTCTACTACACGGCCAACATCAGGGAGGAAAAGAACCCCGACGCCCCCACCATGCCGGGCGAGATTGCATACGTGCCTTACGCCGACCCGCCGGGTCCGCCGGGGGACCTTCGCACGACCAGCACGTTCACGCTGGCGCCGGCGCTCCTTCGCAGGATCCTGGCCAGCGCCAAGGACGAGTACCTCTTCGGCGATCTCTCGAAGGCCGAGACGCGGCTGTCGAAGTTCGCCGAGCTCATCGACGCGATCGAATCCACCTGGGACCCCGAAACCGACTACAACCGGACGCAGCTCGAGATGCTGACCTTGCGCGATGAGATGCGCACCCTCCTGCACCGCATCGCCAGCAACCTGGACTACTTCGGCAACCCGGCCGGATGGGTCCCGATGCTGTCCTTCGAGGTGGGGTCGAAGGCTTTCAGCGACGAGATCGACCATGCCGTCAACGTGATGTACTTGGGCTACTGGGTGCGCAACATGAACAGGGACCTGCGCGACCGCGCCCAGGGCATGAGGCAACTCCAGAAGGCGCTGGCCGCCGAGGTCGAAAAGCTGAAGACGGCTTACGCGGAAGCGGTCGAGACGATCCCTTGGATCGAGACCGAGGCCGCGAATATCACCGCGAAGACCCACGAACTCCGGGAGGAGTCGCTGGCGCTCGTGGACGAGCTCGAGCGCCAAGCCGCCCGGAATCTCGAACCCTCCTACTGGGAGAAGGTCCTGATGGGCGCCCAACTGGGGGCCAAGATCAGCGGTGCACTCGCAAAGGTCTTTCCGATCGGACAGCCCTACGTCGGCGCGGTCGGGGGCGTGTTTGACGTTTTCGGCAACTTCGACTTCAAGAACCCCTGGGGCAGCGGCCTCACGGCCACCCTGGGAGTGGCGGACTTGACCGCCACGTTCACCGACCAACTCTACAAGGACAAGCTGGCGGAGGTCACGAAGCAGGTCAAGAAGGTTGACCCCAAGGACGCCGAGATCTCCACCCGCACCCAAACGCTGAACGCTCTGGCGAAGGGCACGGCCGCGCTGTCGAAGGGGCTGAAAGGCGTCACGGACGTTGTCTCGAAGTTCAAAGTGCCCGAGGCCGACGTGCAAGCGGAGTTGAAGAAACTCATCGCCGAGTCGAAAGAGTTCAAGGACATAGCGCTCAAGATCGAGGATCTCATGGAGAAGAAGAAGGTCTTCATGCTCAAACTGGCCGCGGCGACTCAAGCCGTCACGGAGTTCCCAAACCTCATCTCGCGCGACATGCTAGCCATAAACACCCTCGCCCGCGAGATCGACCGAGCCGAGGCGGCGCTCAGCCCGGAGACGGTCGGCTACATCAACGAGATCGAGCGCCGGGCGCGCGAGCGACTGCTCAAGTACCATTACTACATGGCCAAGGCTTACGAGTACCGCATCCTGCGACCTTACCCAGGCCGGCTCGACCTCGAGGAATTCAACCGCAACATCCTGAACATGGCCAAGGCCGCGTCCTCCACCTGCACGCTGACGCAACAGGACTTCGAGGCGCTGAAGACGCCGTACCGCGAACAGATCAGAGAGGCGGCCGACAGCATATTCACGGAATACCTGAAGGGGCGCATCGAGCTCTCGGCCCCGATCAGCTTCCCCCTGACCGCGCAGCAGATCGAGCAGGTCAACTCGGGCGAGCCCCTCGAGATCAACCTCATGGAGATG
>DATKZW010000056.1:0-3961 GCA_035527775.1 Sumerlaeia bacterium
CAGTGTCGCCCAAGCCGCCGTCGTGCTCGTGATCCAGTCGAAGGCCAGCAGGCCCGTGTTCGAAATGGCGTACGTCTTCGAAGGAGGAACGAACGGCCCGCTCTCCGGCCCGAGGGCAAGGTAATTCTCGTCGGGCGTGACGGTCATGCGCTCGACGACTTCGAGCGTGATGGTGCGCCGGATTTCGTTCCCGGACGTCGTGTTGATGAAAGCGATGGGCGCCGTGTGGACGCCGATCGGGAGCGCGGCGGCGTTCGCGTTCAGGGCCACGTGGACGGTTGTGGTTGTCAAGCCCGGCAGCATACCGGAGGCCAGCGGCAGGAGGTCCACCCAGCTCGCCGTTGTGCTCGTCACCCAGTCAAGAGCCGCGGGGAGAAGGTTCTCCAGAACGTATGTCTGCGAGCTGGGTCCGAAAGGCCCTGTTTCCGGCCCCGTGGCGACGAAGTCTTCGCCGGGAAACACCTGGAGCGGATCCAGGACGGTGATCTCTACGGTCCTCGTGAGCGCGAAGCCGTTGGTCGTGTCCGTCGTGATGAAGACCGCCGAGTGGAGGCCTACGGGCAAAGCGAGAGCGTCGGGCGTGAGCGAGACCAAGAGCGTCTCAGTCGTCCCGACCGCCAGCGTGCCGCTCGTCGGCGCCAGGCCGAACCAGGCCGCGTCTGCGCCCGCCGCCCAGTCGAGGGGAGCGCCTGTGTTGTTCGCCAGCGTATGCGCGGTCGAAGACGGCGTGAAAGGCCCGCCCAGCGGCCCTATCGAGACCAGCGGCGCGCCCAGTACCTGCAGCGCAAACGGATGGATCCAAATCGCCCGCCCGTCGACGATCGAACCCGCTTCGTTGCGGGCGTAGCCGAGACCGATCGTGTAGGTCTCATCCTGAATGCCGGTCGTCGAGCCCGAGCCCTGCTCTGGATTGCCGGGGCCGTACTGGAAGACGACGTCGCCGTTGTCGTAAAGAACCGCTTCGAAATCAAAGGGACCGAGGCCGCCGCTGACGGGAAAGTGGTACATGTTGTGCCACTGAAAGACGCCGGCGCCCATCGAGGCGCCAAAGTCGTGCAGACGCGGGCAGTCGGGGAAGTACTGGAAGTAGCAGTCGCCGACGAGGTCGTCGTGCAGCGGGTAGATCCGCGCGCCCCCGCCCCTGCTCGGGGCGTGGGGAAGCGGCCAGTCGTTCATGAAGTCGGGGCCCGTGTCGGTCGGGTCGGTCGAGATGTAGCCGTTGGTGGCCATTGTCAGCGAAGTGTAGTCGCTCCCGTAGAAGTTGAAGGACACGCCCGGGGGGAAACTCACGACCCCCGATACGTCGTCCCCCGAAATGACGAGCGCGCCCGAGCCTGAGATGTCTACGAAGCTGTAAGCAGGCCCGGCGGGCTCAGACTCGTCGATGGCCACGTAGCCGTAAGCGTCCGGACCGACGGCGCGGCCGAGGGCCGGCTGCCGACCCCCCAGCGCGCAAAATGCGCATGCTCCCATCAGAATCCCTACCAATGGCCGCTTCGCGTTTGACTTGCGCATTGTCTTCCTCTTCCTCTCTGATCAGCGTGGAACAACGAGGCGCCGCCCCGGACCGCAATCTCTTCACGGGCGACTCTCTCCGGCCATTATCGCCGCCCGAGGGGCGCGCGGCAAGGAAAAACCGCCTCTTGCGCTTCTTCTGCGCGAAATTCCGGTTCTTGCCGCTCTTGCTCGCGCGTTGTCGACACATGCGCGGCGAAAGAGAAGGAACGCTATCGACCGGCCTCGGGTCTCTCAGATGTGGCGTGCTGGAGGATGAATTCGACGATGGGGGCGGGGTCTTTGAGACTGTGAGGGTGGTGGCCGCCGCCCTCCTTGATGATCACCTCGATCCGACCGCCCAGTTTCCTGTATCGTTCCTGGAGGACGGCGGTGTTCTCCTCCACGGGCACGACCTCGTCGGCGCCGCCGCAAACGTGCAGGAGCGGCACGCGCGCTTTCGCGAGCGGCGCCAGATTGTCGATGGGGTTCCTGTCATAGGCCAAGGCTTCTTCTTCCGTCAGGCCGTACGCTTGCAGACACGCTTGCCAGTCCGGCGGGCTGCCTTTTCCGCGGCCCTTCCCTCCGGGCCAGCTCTTGATGTCGCACACGGGCGCGTCGGCGTAGATGCAGGCCACCTTGTCCGGATTGGCCGCGGCCCAGTTGTAGATGATGAGTCCGCCGCGGCTCATCCCCTCCAGCACGGCCTTGGGGGCGAATCCGTGCTTCTCCGTCAGGTACGCGTAGAAGGCGTTCCAGTGGGCGATCGCCCGGGGGCTGCCGTAGAGTCCCCCCACCTCCATGTAAACGAGGTGAAAGCCCCGCGACAGAAGAGCGAGATCGGTCTGCGGCTCGTGTCCGAAGAAACGCGCGCGCCATATCCACGGCTTTCCCGTAGCGGCGACCTTCGGCGCGACGACCAAGCACGGCCGGCCGTCGACGGTGAAATCGTAACGGTCGTAGCCGAACCACATGCCTTTCTGTCCGGGAAAGGACGAGGGCGGGGGCCCCTGAGTCTCCCCCGCGTTCCCGATTGCTTCGAGAATCGAGGCCGCCGCCTGCTGAGCGAGGTAGCGATAGCCTTCTTCAGTAAAGTGCACGTCGCCGGGGGCCCTATGGATCTCTTCGCCGCGGCGCAGGGCGTGAGAGTAAAGGTCGTCGATGGCGACGCCGTTTTCTTTCATGATCTTCTCGGCAATGGCGTTGTACCTGACTTCGTCTCCCTTGAAACGTCCCGGCTCGCCTTCGGGGACAGGCGTCGTCGCGGCCCAGACGAGTTTCGCTTTCGTCGCTTTGAGGCGTTTGACCAGCTCGCGCAGATGCTTTTCATACTCCCCGGGAGACCAGGTCTGAACGCCGTTCACTTTGTCGAGTCCCTGGACTTTCGATCCGCCGGGGCGGTAGGCGAGGTCCCACAAGCCCCAATTGAAGTGGATGACGTCCCAGTCGCCATCGCCGAGCCACTCGTCCAGCTTCTCGAGGCCGAGGCCGGTGTGCCCGGCGTTCTCCGGAACGCGCCGCACGTCCGCTCGTCCCTTGAGGAGTTCACGGACCGGTTCCGTGTACCCGGTCGAGATGGAATCGCCGATGATCAGCGCGCGCGGGGCGCGGGTCGCGGGAGGGAGCGCCTTTTCGCCGCGGCCGCGGGCGGGCTCGGGGGGCGCGTTCGTCTCTGTCCCGTGAATCTCTTGCGCCATCAGTCTCGCTCCTTCAGCATTCGGATGAATCTTGTCAGGAAGCGGATCCGCCTCCCTGCTCAGCGCCTTGTGGAGGCTGATCGCGGGCGCGGCCCGTTCTCGCGCCGCGCCCGTAAGGAGGGGGATTGCTTGGCCCGTTAGGAGGGGATCCGCGCCGTTCGCCGCGCGGATCGTCTCCGCGCGGTCCTCGGCGCCGGTAGGCCCGGCTGAGGTCGCGGCAATGCAGAGGACGGCGAAAGCACAGAGAACAACGGCTGCCCCGGTGAGAGTCGTGACGCGTTTCGGCATGACGCGCGCCTTCCTGAGGGGACAGAAACGACGCGGGCGGGACGCCCGCGCAACAGCCAGCGAGACGCCGGCGCTACCGTTCTGAGGCCCTGTTTGGCTAATACTCGCACTCGCGCGCCGCCTTGGCGAAGATCTCAATCTTCTCGGGCGGCGTTTCAAAAAAGTGGTCGGCCATCGAGCAAATGTAGCCGCCCTCGCAACCGACCTTCTCGAAGAGCTCGAAGACTTTGGCGCGGATCTCCCATTCGGTTCCCACCGTCACGACGTTGTGCTGATCCACGCCGCCGATGAGCGCCAGGCGGTTGCCGATCTTCTGCCTAAATTCCCACGGCTCTTGACTGCCGCCGACGCTGGGCGGGGCGAGAGTTTCCGATACGTCGCAACCGTTGGCGACGATCATCTCCTCGAGGCCCAGCGTCCCGCCGCACGTGTGGTACGTGACCTTGAACCCCATTGCGTGAACGGCGTCGTGGAGTTGCCGG
>DATKZW010000057.1:0-3288 GCA_035527775.1 Sumerlaeia bacterium
CGGAGATCGGCCTGCGTCGCAGCCGCCGAGGCCGAGGACCCCGGGACGGGCCCCCCGCTCCCCGAGCTCCCCGCAACCCATCCACTACCGCCGGGACCTTCCGCGCAGCGACCCTCAAAAGGAAAGGATCCCTCGAGCACAGACAGGTCCGCCGGTCGCTCTCGAAGAGGCGGTGAGGGGGATCGAGGCCCATACGCCGGACGGCGGCGCCGCCTTCGTCATGGCGGAGCGAGTCGCCGGCCTGGACAAGGACCTCGAAGATCTGAACGAGGCGTTCCGTCAAAGGGTCGAAACGCCGGAGACGGAGATCCGCCGCTGCCTTTCGGCGCTTTGGGCGGACTGCTCCGCGCCCGGCGCGGACGAGGACCTGCGACCGGAGGATTTCATCTTTCTCGACCTCGAAACCACCGGCCTTTCCAACTCGCCTCTTTTCCTGATCGGCGCCATGGTCTGGGAAGAGGAGGGGCTCGTCGTGCGCCAGTATTTCGCTCGCGACTACGCCGAGGAGCGAGCCGTTCTGATGCTGTTCTCCCGTCTTGCCGAAGGGCGGAGAATCTGCGTCACTTTCAACGGCAAGAGTTTCGACCTTCCTTTTCTGCGCGCCCGCTCGGCGGCCCATCTCCTTTCGACGCTCGAGCCTCCCGCCCACCTGGATTTGCTGCATCTGTCTCGCCGCGCGTGGCAGGGACAATGCCCCGACTGCAAACTCCAAACCCTCGAACGCTACGTCTGCGGGCGCGCGCGCGACGACGACATCCCCGGTTGGGAGATCCCCGACGCTTACCACGCCTTCGTCCACTCGGGCGACGCCACGCGGATCGCCGAGATCTTCAGACACAACCTGCTCGACCTCGTGACGATGGCGGACCTGATGGTGCGACTGCCCCAGTAGGAACGCGCGCGGAGACGAGAAGGAACAGCGTTAATGAGCCGAACCAAGATTATCGCCACCTATGGACCCGCCTGTGAACAGGACCGCACGATTCGCGCCATGCTGCGCGGCGGACTGGACGTCTTCCGCCTGAACGTTTCGCATCTCGATCCCGCGGATCTCGCGGCAACGGCGAAACGCCTTCGATCGATTGCGGAAGAAAGCGGCATGCCGCTCGCGATTCTGGCCGACATGCCGGGGCCGAAGGTTCGCTGCACGGTCTGCGAGCCGGAGACCTTCGAGGTCGAGGAGGGGACGCGTCTTTCGATTTCGGCCCGGAAAGGGGTCTCGACTCCACAGGAGATCCGCGTTCCCTATCCGTACCTGCTCGAAGACGTGAAAGTCGGCCACGAAATCGCAATCAACGACGGCATGGTGCTGGTGCGCGTTGAGAAGGTGGATCGGCGAGCCCAATCTCTGCGAGGCGTCGTGGTTCGCGGAGGGCCGATCGGCTCGCGAAAGGGGGTCAGCTTTCTGCACACGACTTTGCGGATAAGAGGCCTGACCGAGCGCGACCGGCGGGGCCTTCGCGCGGCGGCTCAAGGCCCGATCGACTTCATCGCGCTGAGCTTCGTCCGCTCGAGCGACGACCTGGCCCAAGCGCGGCGGATTCTGAAGAGAGCGGGGAAGACGGAGATTCCGCTCATTGCCAAGATCGAGCAGCACGAGGCCCTCGATCGCATCGACGAGATCGTTGCCGTCAGCGACGGCATCATGGTCGCCCGCGGCGATATGGGGATCGAGCGGCCCCTCGAAGAGGTCCCCCTCCTGCAGAAAGACATCATCGCGCGCTCGAACCGCGCGGGGAAGTACGTCATCACGGCCACGCAGATGCTGGAATCGATGACCGAGTCCTCCCGCCCCACCCGCGCGGAAGTGACCGACGTGGCCAACGCCATCCTCGACGGAACCGACGCCGTCATGCTGAGCGCCGAGACGGCCACGGGGCGCTTCCCCGCGCTGGTCGTGCGCACGATGACGCGAATCGCCGCCGTGGCGGAGCGGGGCATCGACCACTTGGAGCGCTTGCGGCTCTACCACCCCGACCGGCAAGCGGCCGAGGGAGTGGAACCGGACCTGGACGATGCCTTGGCCCACGCGGCGTGCCGCTTGGCCGTCGACGCGCGGCTCGACGCTCTGCTCTGCCTCTCCTTCCACGGCTCGACGGCCCGACGCATCGCGCGGTACCGTCCGCGGTGTCCCACGTACGTTCTGAGTCCTTATGAGGAGCAATGCCGCCGCTTGGCCTTGACGTGGGGCGTGGAGGTTTTCCCGTTCCCCGAAGCTCGGCCGACTCGCTCGGGGCGAGTCCCGTCGCCGGACCGGCTCATCGAGCCGATGGTCAAGACCTTGCATCGCGCCGGACGCCTGAAGGCGGGCCACCGGGTCGCGATCTTGGCCGGCGTGCCGTTGGACGCGCCCGGCGGCACGAACTGGCTCCGCGTCGTGGAGATCTGATCTTGGACATGATCGGCGGCGCCGAGACGGCCCGTTACACCCCGCTCAGGCCGACTTCTTCCCGAAGGAATCCGCGAATCCGCTCGGTGTGAGTCCCCTCCCAGTAGACGCGACGGCAGGAGGGACACTGGTAGAACTGCGTGCGCCAGTCGCGGACTTTCTCCGGAACGGGCGCCGGAACGCTCTCATCGGCGAGAACGGTCTCGAGGGAGAGCGGGCCTCGCACTTCCGCGTTGCAGTGAGAACAGCGCGAGAACAGGGTCTTCGAGAAATCGAGGGGGAACGCGCGGGTCACCTGGGCGATCTGGGCCTTCAAGTCGGGGCTCTCGACGTGAAACAAATCCGCGCGCGGCGCCGTATCGGGCGGGCCATGGCCGGCGAAGGCCGCCGCCAGTCGGGGGCAGCGCCCGAGGACTACGATCTCCTCGGGATGCGGGGCGGGGTCGCGCAGTATCTCACGCGCCGAGCGGGGATCGTAGCGCACGTCATAGCCCAGGAGGCTCATCCACCGCCGCAGTTTTCCTACCGTATTGTCCGCCACAAAACGCATGGCACGCAACGCAAGGACTCGATTCTTCCGCCCCCGCCCTCGCCGGGATCTCAGAAACGCGGCCCGCGCGGTTCGGCGCGGCCTTGAATCGCCGTCCTGACTCGCTCGAATTCTTCCTGAAGGCCGTCGAGAAGAGAACCGACCTGGTCCAGGTCCCCATCCCTGGCGGCAAGTTCCATCTTGGAGGCCCTCTCGCGCATCGCCGTCGCCCCAATGTTGGCCGACGCCCCTTTGATGGTATGAGCCGTCCGCTCGGCCACGGCGGCGTCGTTCGCCTCTAGGGCCTCTCTCAGCTTGCTGATCTGCAGAGGGGCGTCTTCGAGGAACACCCGGTGGATCGTTTCAAGGA
>DATKZW010000058.1:0-3668 GCA_035527775.1 Sumerlaeia bacterium
AGAACGTCGTCTTGGGCGGGATGCGGCGCGTCGAGATCGTGGGCGGCTCGCGCGAGACGCAGAAGATCGTTTTCCAGACCGACGACGGCGAGTTCGTCGAGAGCGTTCTGATGCGCGAGGAGGACGATGCGGACGTTGCGAAGACAAGGGGAACTTCGATTGGGCGCGGCGCCGGCGCCGCGCCCCCCGTGCGCCTGCCCGCGTGCAGCCCGCAGACGGGCAGAGTGAGTCTCTGCGTCTCATCCCAGATTGGCTGCCCCCTCAACTGCCGATTCTGCCTGACCGGCTTTGGCGGTTTCCGCCGAGACCTGCGGGTGGACGAGATCGCCGGCCAACTGATCGAGGGTCGACGCGTCATCGCCCCGAACGAACGGATCGCGAGCGTTGTCTTCATGGGCATGGGGGAGCCGATGCTGAACCTGCGGGCCGTTGTCCCCGCCCTCGAGCTCTACACGTCGCCCGAGGCCCTCGACGTCTCGGCGCGTCGCATCACGGTTTCGACGGCGGGCGTCGTGCCGGGCATCGACGAACTCGCCCGCTCCGGCGTCGAGGCGAACCTGGCCGTCTCGCTGAACGCCACGAGCCAGGAAACGCGCGATCACCTCATGCCCGCCCTCAAGAAATGGCCGATCCCGGAACTGCTCGCCGCCTGCCGCCGTTTCCCCCTAAGCAAACGCCGCCGCATCACGTTCGAGTACGTTCTGCTCGACGGAGTCAACGACACGCCCGCCGACGCTCGACGCCTGATCCGTCTCCTTCACGGCATTCCGAGCAAGGTGAATCTCATCCTCTACAACCCCGACGAGCAGCTGCCGTTCCGGCCCACGAGCGAAGAGAAAGCCGAGGCTTTCCGCGCGGCCCTGTCCAAAGCCGCCTATGCCGTCAGCCTTCGCCGAAGCAAGGGGGCCCGTCACCGGGCGGCCTGCGGCCAGCTGGCGGCGCATTTCATACGCGGCAGGTAGAATCTGATTCGGGGACGCATTGCGGGAACAGGATGCCATTTTCCCCGTCTCCCTCGGCCAAGAGATCCGTTTGCCCCTCTTCCTCCCGTGGGGCTCTCGCCTTCGGTCCGCGCTTCTCGGGACGCAGCAGACGCCCCAGCGTTCGCTCCGGCATCCCGACGAACGCGCGGTCCCCGCACGGCCGCCCCGTCTTCGTGCACAGGCGAATCCGCTCGGTCGCCTCCTCCTCTTGCGGCGCCGCCGGCCACTCGCGCCACTCGGGGATCGGGTCCGGATAGGGACGGCTCGCCGACAGAAGAAGGCCGGGCTCGCCCGCGACGTGCGCCCGCGCCGTAGACCTCGCGGTCGGCGTTGCGCAGAAACAGGTCGCACCGCCGGTTGCCGCCATGGGCGACGTGGTGGGGAAATCCGGGGACGACGGCCCCGGGGACGACGACCCTTGCCAGCCTAGCCATGGCCGCATCCTGCGCGCCGAGCCCCGCTGACGCAGGAGAAAAGCATCCTGTCCCCGAAAAGAGAGAGGCTTTGGACAGGATGGGCTGGATCGGGAGTGGGAGGTTGGAACCCAGGATTCGGAACCCCGGAGATCGGGAGGTGGACTTCGTTCGAGTGGGCGTTCTTCGAGCCGGCGCTCTGCGGAACGGTCACCCGCTTCGGCTCGCGTTCTCCGCTTTCTCCGGCGGGTAGTTCCTCCGAACCCAGTCGAGGGCGCTCTCCCGGGAGTCAACTTCGCCGTTGAGTTGGGCTTCGCGCAGGGCGCGGAGGATCGCGCCCATCCGGGGACCCGGCGCGTAGCCGGCGGCGATCAGGTCGTGGCCGTTCAGCACCGGGGGCGGCATGAGGGGCTCGGAGTCCTCGCGGGCGAATTCCTCGATTCTCCTCATGCAGAAATCGTAGTTCTCCAGACTGCCGTGGCTGGCTTGGCAGTCGACGCGGTGCAAGGCAAGGTGTTCGTCGAAACGCTCCGTGGCCAGGAAGCGGCGGAGGCGCGCGGGCCGCATGTCCTGGACGTCAAGAAACCGCATGTGGAGACGGACCAAGGCGGCGATCTGCTTGCGGTCGGCGTTGGAGAATCGAAGGCGCCGGCAGACGATTTTCGCCATTTCGGTCCCGACGACGTGATGCCGGTTGAAACGGATGCGATCGGCGTGTTCGAACGTCGGGGCCTTGCCGACGTCGTGCAGCAGGACGCCAAAGGCGAGCGTCGGCGATGGATCGGGCGGCATGGCATCGAGAGCGAGGGCGGTGTGGACGAAAACGTCGCCCTCGGGGTGGAACTCCTCGGGCTGCGGCACGCCTTTGAGGGAAGCGAGCTCGGGAAGCACGTGGACGAGGAGGCCGGCTTCGTCGAGCAGGCGCAGCCCTTGGCCGGGTCGCGGGCCGGTGAAAAGCCGCACCAGCTCCTCACGGATTCGCTCGGCGCTGATCTGCTCGATGCGCCGGGCGTTGGCCTGGATTGCGGCGAAGGTCGCCGGCTCGATCTTCAGCTCAAACCGAACGGCGAACCGGACGGCGCGAAGCAGGCGCAAGGCGTCTTCGGCGAATCGCTGGGCGGGGTCGCCGATGGCGCGCAGGACGCGGGCGTCGAGGTCCTTGCGCCCTCCGACGAAGTCGATGACGCGATCCTCGGCGGGGTCGTAGAACAGAGCGTTGATCGTGAAGTCGCGGCGTTCGGCGTCTTCCCGCGCCGAGCCAAAAGTGACGCGGATGGGGCGCCGGGCGTCGACGTACTCGCCGTCCGTGCGGAAGGTGGCGACTTCGATCTGGGCCTCTTCGCCTAGGACGAGGATCACGCCGAAATGCGCGCCGACAGCGGCGTGCTTGGGGAAAAGCTCCTGGACTTTGCCAGGCGGGGCGTCCGTCGCGACGTCGACGTCGTGGGGATCGGTCCCGAGCAGAGCGTCGCGCACGCAGCCGCCCACCCAGAGGGCTTCGCAACCCGCTTCGCGCAGGCGTTCGACGATCCGACGAGCGGAGCGGACGGCGGGATTGTCTTCGTTCCAGTTCATTGGGCGGCGAATCCTGTTCCCCGGTCGACGTTTCACCCCGTCCCTGTGAGGACGAAGCGGCGGCTAGCCGCCGCTTTCCACGATCTAGTCTGCGGCGGACTCCTGCTCGGTCCACTCCTTCGCGCGCTCGGCCGCTTGGGCGCGCGGGAGGAGCGCCCCGGCGGGGATGCGGAAGACTCGAGCCACCGACGGGTCGGGCATGCCGGGTTCGTGCGGGGTCGGCTCGAACCGGCCGTCTGGGAAGAGCGCTATGAGCCGCTGGGGCAGACGCTGCGTCAGCGCCCAATTGTCCGATCGGAAGAAAGTGCAGAGAACTCGATGATCGGCTGCCTTGCCCCGCTCAGGTTGGGACAGGAGACTCACGAGATCGAGGGGCGGGAGGTCTTGGCGGCCGATCGTCAGGAACTCGAACGTTTTGTTGACGGAGACGTCGGGCGAGACGAACAGGGGCGCGCCGGACGGATCGGGCCGGCAGAGATTCGCCAGTTCCACGTGCAGGCCGCTGAAGGCCTCGCGCATGCCCGGGACTTGCGGATGGCGCACCCAGAGTTTGTGCACCTGAAAGCCCGCCCCCCAAACCAGAGCCGCAAGAAGAACTCCCCGGAGCCACCGCCTGGGCCGTTTCTCCCCCCGCACTCCGCATTCCGCATTCCGCACTCCGCGTTCCGCACTCCGCGTTCCACATTTCGACCATCCC
>DATKZW010000059.1:0-5712 GCA_035527775.1 Sumerlaeia bacterium
GACATGCAGGACATCGAGTTCACGATCCAGGAAGGCACGCTCTACATGCTGCAGACCCGGGTCGGCAAACGCAACGGTCAGGCGGCCATCCGCATGGCCGTCGAGATGGCCACCTCCGGCAAGAAGGGTTTCAGGATCAGCAAGGAGGAAGCGATCCAGCGCGTCAGACCCGACCAGCTCGACGAGCTCCTGCATCCCATGATTGACCCCGTGGCCGAGCAGAAAGCCACGAAACTGGCCAAAGGCCTTCCCGCCGGTCCCGGCGGCGCCTACGGCCAGATCGTCTTCACCGCCGACGCCGCCGAAGAGTGGCGCAAACAGGGCAAGAAAGTCATCCTGGTCCGAAACGAAACCAGCCCCGAAGACGTGCACGGCATGCGGGCGGCCGAGGCGATCCTGACCGCAAAGGGGGGCATGACGTCCCACGCCGCCCTTGTCGCCCGCGGCTGGGGCAAGTGCTGCATCGTCGGATGCGGGGACTTGGCCATCAACGCCGCCGCCAAGAAGGTGACGGTCAACGGCAAGACGCTCGGGGAAGGCGACTACATCACGTTGAACGGCACGAAAGGCATTGTCTACGAGGGGCAAGTCCCCATGGTTCCCGCCGATCCCGAACGCAACAAATGGTACAAGCAGCTCATGACCTGGGTGGACAAGACGCGCAGTCTGGGGGTTCGCGCCAACGCCGAAAGCCCGGAGGACGCGACGCAGGCGATCGCTTACGGCGCCGAGGGCATCGGCCTGGCGCGCACCGAGCACATGTTCTTCGATCCGAAGCGGATCGGCTTCGTGCGACAGATGATCGTTTCGGAAACGCCCGAAGATCGCAAGAAAGCGCTTGACAAGCTCCTGCCGTTCCAGCGCGAGGATTTCATCGGGGTTTTCAAAGCGATGGCCGGCAAACCGGTCACCGTCCGTCTCCTCGATCCGCCGCTCCATGAGTTCATCGGAGGGTTGGGCGGCAAGGAGATCGCGTCTCTGGCCAACGAGATAGGCGTCTCGACGGCGAAGGTTGAGGCCCGCATCGCGCAGCTCCACGAGCTCAACCCCATGCTCGGCCATCGCGGCTGCCGCCTGGGGATCGCCTATCCCGAAATCACCGCCATGCAGGCGCGCGCCATCTTCGAAGCCGCCGCCCACCTCAGGAAGCAGAAAGTCAAAGTGCTGCCCGAAGTCATGGTGCCCCTCGTCGGCACGGTCGCTGAACTGAAAGACCAGGAGGACATCATCCGCCGCGTGGCGCGGGAGGTCATGAAAGAAACCGGCGCGCGGTTCAAGTACTTGGTCGGCACCATGATCGAGATCCCGCGCGCGGCCCTGACGGCGGACGAGATCGCCGAATCCGCCGAGTTCTTCTCCTTCGGCACGAACGACCTGACACAGATGACGTTCGGCTACTCCCGCGACGACGTGGCCGGGTTCCTGCCCTACTATCTCGAGCACAAGATCCTGGGCGCCGACCCTTTCCAAACGCTCGACCAGACCGGGGTGGGTCAGTTGGTGCGGATGGGCGTCGAGCGCGGCCGTCGCACGCGCCCGGACCTCAAGGTCGGCATTTGCGGCGAGCACGGCGGCGATCCCGAGTCGGTCAAATTCTGTCACCGCGTCGGGATGAACTACGTCAGTTGCTCTCCCTTTCGCCTGCCCATCGCCCGCCTCGCCGCGGCGCAGGCCGCCGTCGAGGAGAAACTCAGCGAAGGCTCGACCAAAGTGTGGGACAGCCGCCCCCGGCGGTCGCGTGCGGGGAAAGCCGGCAAGAAAGCTCCGAGCAGGGGAAGAACCGAAGGCTCGACCAAGAAGAAAGCCGGAAAGAAAGCCCAAAAGAAGCAAAGCGTCGGCAGACGGACCTGAACCCCCCTCCCGGCTCGGGGGATGCAATGGGTCTTGCCCTGACGGGCGGTCTGCCGGCCCTCAGAAGTCTTTGAAGCCGCCGCCGTCCTCGTCGTTAAACGGGATGGCCTTCTTCGCCTTGCCGTCCTTGTCGAGCGTCGCGCGCCGCGAGACCGGCAGCCGGCCGTCGCGCTCGGCCAGCTGATGGGCGGCGGCGTCGGCGGTGAAGACGATACGCGCCGTCGTCCTCCTCTCTCCGTCCCTCGACGCGCCGCCGACGAGCCCGACCAGGTCGCTCACCACGGAGTTCATCTGCTGCGCCTGCGCGAAGAGCTCCTCGCTCGCGGACGCCGACTCCTCGGCGTTCGACGCGACCTGCTGGGTGACTTTGTCCACCTGCGCCACGGCGTTGTTGATCTGGTTGATGCCCTCGGACTGTTCGTTCGAAGCGGCCGCAATGGCGCTCACTCTCTCGGAGACGGTCGCTGCGCTTTCGGCAATCCGCCGGATGCCGGTCGCTGCCGTCTCGACCGCTTCGGCGCCCCGGTTGGCTTGCTGCATGTTGGCCTCGATCAGCTTCGTCGTGTCCTTCGCCGCGGCCGCCGAGCGTTGGGCCAGATTGCGCACCTCTTCCGCGACCACGGCAAAACCCTTGCCGTGCTCGCCTGCGCGAGCCGCCTCCACCGCCGCATTCAGGGCCAGAAGGTTTGTCTGGAAGGCGATGTCTTCGATGGTCTTGATAATGCCCGAAATCTTGCCCGAAGACTCGCGAATCGCCCCCATGGTCGATACCATTTGCTCCATGAACGCAGCGGTGCTTTCCACCGTCTTCATCGCTTCCCCCATCAGGCCGTTCGCTTCCCGGGCGCCCTCGGCATTGCCCTTGGCCTGACCGGCCAACTCCTCCAGCGCCGAGGAAGACTCTTCGAGGCTGGAGGCTTGCTCCGTCGCCCCTTCGGCCAGTTGCTGGCTCAACCGCGAGATCTGGCTCGAAGCCGAAGCCACCTCCTCCGCTCCCGCGCTCAACGCCTCGACGGCCCGTCTGAGAGGTCTAGCGATGCTTGCCTCGATCGCGAACGCCAGCGCAATGACCAGCGCCACGGCGATGGCCGCGATGACGCTCACCTGCGCCTCGGCCAACTTCGCCGAGCCGTGCATCGCCTCGTTGGTGGCCTCCGCCGTGTCGGCAACGCGAAGGGCGCACTGGCCCAAGAGACCTTTCACCTTCTCCGCGTTCGGCTTCGTCCGCGTGGCGAAAATGCGGCTGGCCGCGTCGATGCCCGCCACTGCATGTTCCGCCTCGGCTTTCAACGCGCCCAAGCGCTCCAGCGCTTCCGCAAGCGCCGGGACGGTTGTCTCTTTGAAAGCTCTCTCGGCGGTCTCGATCTTCTCCTCGGCGGCGCGTGTCTTGAGAACGGCGTCGCGGAAAGCCTCGACGGCCGCCGACCAGTCGCTGAGGAGTTCCTCCACGGTCCCCCCGGTCTCCTCCAAGGCCGCGCCCTTGAGCGATGCCGTCCATTCCTTTGCGCCGTCGCTGAGATCCCGCATTTTCGCTTCACACGTTTTCCACTGCTCCTCGCTGGGCGCCCGTCGCATCTCAGCGATGGCGAGTTGCGCCTTCAGGAAGCGTGCGATGACTCCCTCGTTCATCATCATGTGGACCTCGGACCATCGCGCCAACGTTTTCACGTGGTTGGATTGCGCGGCCTTTTCCTTGGCGGGCTCCACAACCTTCTCCATCGCCTGCCCCAGTGTGGAGACCAGAGACTCGCCGAGTTCCACGCTTCTCGCCACGGCTTTCCCCTGCGCCTCTCTGGCCCGCTCTGCCTCTCCGTAGGCCAGATTCTTCTCGATCGTCCTGGCGGATTCATGCAGCGACTTGTGGGCCTTGACCAGCTCGTCCCAGGTCCGTTTGAACTCGGCGTCGCCGCTCTCATACGCTCTCTTTGCATCTTCGGTCTTGAACCACTCCCCGAGAGCGCATTGAGTGGGATCGAGCTGGATCTCGAGCGCGTCGTCATGCTCGGCAAAGCAGTGACGGATGGCGTCGGCCCACTTCAGGAGATCGACCTGCCGAGCAGTGAGAACTGTCGGCAGGCTAACGTCGGCGTGCTTGAAGACCTTGGCGATCTCGACCGCCGAGGCGTGGAGATCGGCATGGGGCTCTTCGATTTGGGCGAGAAGGTCCTTGATCTCCGGCGCGAGCTTCTCCGCGCGCTTGCGCTCCTGCCCGTAGTACCATTTGCCGAAGGCGCACTGCTTGGGGTCGGTTTGGGCGGCGAGCTCCGTCACGTTCTCGTCAGTCAAGAGCGCGGCGACCTGGTTGGCCCAGTTGAGATGATCGATCTCCCTCTGAACGAGCGTCCGGGCCAGATCGTTCTTGGCGATGGCGTCGTTCGCGCGGCCCCCCATCGAACTGACGCCTCGAAAACCCAAGATGCCTAGAACCGCCAGCAGTCCGATCACCAGGCCGAATCCCACGCCGATCTTTTTCCCCACCGTTAGATTCCCAAACATGCTCTCGTCCTCCTAGTCGCAATCCGTTGCGTCTTCGTTCGACCCTTGATTGCCCAGAAGAGGCTTGACTTTGGAGACAACGCGTCAGCTCGGGAACATCGGCCAATCGCTCGGCGCTCGATGGGACGCTTGCTTCCCATTCCTCCGCCGCCTGCTT
This sequence comes from Sumerlaeia bacterium, assembly GCA_035527775.1. Classification (GTDB taxonomy): domain Bacteria; phylum Sumerlaeota; class Sumerlaeia; order UBA8349; family UBA8349; genus DATKZW01. The sequence continues at coordinate 4,505 of DATKZW010000059.1, forward strand.
GCACTCCGGTTCTTGGGCCGCCCCGTGCCGCCGGGAAAGACTACCTCATGCCGGCAAGCCCTGTCAAGGCGGAGCGAGCATGGGGCATTTCCTTGAAAAGAGCGACTCGGACGCGTATCCTCGCGCTGAGCGTGGAGCAGGAGAGGCCCGAATGGGGTCCCCGACCGCGCGATTCTACTTCGGGTGAATAGAACATGTCACGGATCGCCCCGATCCGCACGCCCTTCTCGTCTTCGACCACTGCCTGCCGCGAGGCCGAGGAGTTCCTTCTGAGCTTGGTGAACTACGAAGTCCTCCCCGCTCCGGCTCGGGGGGATCAGGAGGGCTGGCATCTGGGCGAGTTCTCCCGCTTCCTGGCCGATCTCGGGAACCCTCAGTCCTGCTGCCCCATCATTCACGTGGCGGGCACGAAGGGCAAGGGCTCGACGACGCGCCTGATCTCGTCGATCCTGACGGCCCTTGGCTGGCGGCGGGTGGGTTCATTTACCTCTCCTCACATCGAGAGTTTCCGGGAGAGGATCGCCGTCGACAACGCGCCGATCTCGGAAGCGGAATTCGTGGAAGCCCTGGCCGCCGTCCGTCCCGCCTGTCCCGAGCGCCCTCATGAGGGCTTCCGTACGACGTTCGAGGTGCTGACGGCGATGGCCCTGCGCCATTTCCGCGAGTGCGGGTGCGAGGCCGCGGTTCTGGAGACCGGCCTGGGCGGACGCCTCGATTGCACGAATGCGGTCAACGCCCGCGTGGCCGTGTTGACGGCTATCGGGTTCGATCACCAACGGGTCCTGGGGCGGACGCTGCGGGAGATCGCCCATGAGAAGGCGGGCATTATCAAACCGGGCACGGGAGCGGCGGTTGTGGGTCCCCAGCTTCCCCGACGCGCCGCGGTCGTCATGGAAGAAGCAGGCTGGCAAGCAAGTGCGGCCGGGGTCCCGCTCGAGGCGTTTGAGGCGACCCCCGATCCGATCGTTCGCGCCGAGCCGCTGCCCTTCGGGTGGAGGGTGGATCTCCAGACCGGGGCCGGCGAGGTCGCCAGCGTCCGTCTGGAGGCTCTTGGCCGGCACCAGCTGGACAACCTCCGGACGGCGCTCCTGGCGGTTGATGCTTTTTCCCGACTCGAGAGGCGTTCGCCGTCCGTCGGCGGGTTCCGCGCGGGCATTGAGGCTTTCCGGGCGCCGGGCCGCATGGAGGTCCTCAGCCAAGACCCCGCG
>DATKZW010000060.1:0-2940 GCA_035527775.1 Sumerlaeia bacterium
CGTTTTTTGTATATCAGAATTTTTAGGGAAGCGAGATTCGCGCGGAAAGATCCCGCGCCGATCCTGGACTTCACACCCGTGGGAAAAAACGGCTTGCCTTATGCCGAAACAGATTGAGACATCTCCTTCACTTCCTGAAACCGCCGGGGCGCGAGGCGGCGCGGCCTGCCGCGAACTGGCGGCGGCCGTTCTGGTCGGCGTTCTCGCGCTCGCCGCGCTCGACGTCACGTTCCGCCTCGCCGCGGAGCGAACGGCTTTGCCCTCCCGGATCGTTGATATTCAGAGCGCCCCGATCCTCGACTACAAACTCGGTTACCTGCGTCGCCACCGGGGCCGCAAGATCGTCCTGATCGGCGATTCCCTCATCTACGGCCACTCCCTAGCCGACCACGGCGACCCCGACTGGCGTCGCCACGGCCTCTCGGCCCAACTCCAGGAACGCCTGCGCCAAGGCCTGCCTCCCAACGCCCACCCGCTGGTGATGAACTTGGGCATGGACGGCTCGGTGCCGGGCGATATGGAATACGTCGTGCGGGCCGCCGCCGACTCCGGAGCGGAGCTTGTCCTCTTCGACGCCAACATCCGCTCGTTCTCCGCCGACTTCTCGACGCCCAAGGGCGAGCTGACCCGTCCCTGGTTGCGCACCATTGCTCGCCCGCCCGACGCCGCTTCCGCGACCACTTCCACGGCGGCCATCGCCTGGTCTGGGCGCTTCGAGCGCTCGCTCGCCCGGTGCGCCACACGCGCATGGAACCTTTACGCCGCGCGCGATTTTCTCCAGAACCTCGTTTTGGACGGCGCTCCGAAAAAATACCTCGCCCAGGCCCGCAAGCGACTCAACGCCCGACTGCTCGGCCAGGCGCCCGTCGCCGCCGCCGCGTCCGCCGCCCCTGCCGCGCCCGCCGGTGACGCATGGGGCGACGACCTGATTCTCCTCATGAAAGCCAAGAGCCGCTTCAAGACCATAGACTTTGGCCCGCAAAACCTCCAGCGCCAGGCCCTCGAACGCACGCTGCGCCTCCTCGCTCAGCGCCGCGGGAAAGCGATTCTGTTCTACGCTTACGAAGACCGCGTCCGCCTGCGATCCATCATCGCCGACGAACGCTACAGCCGCCTGCGCGCCGACCTCGAGGCCGTGGCCGCGCCCTATATCGGCCCGACGCTCCTCTTTCTGCCCGGCGCCCAGACCATCCCCCACGAGCGCTATCTCGACCACGTCCACGTTGACCGCGAAGGCTATCGCCTGTTGCTCGATTACCTTTGGCCTAAGATAGAAAAGATGCTATAATCTAAGGACGGCTGATGTGCCGGGCGCGAAACGCGCAAGACCGGCCCGCGGCGCGGATCATGAAGGAGCCTGCTGATGAGGCGTTGGAGTTTTGTCAGAACCGTCCGAACACTACTGATCGGATGCGCTCTGCTGCTGGCAGCCGCCTGCGGGAAAACAACGGCCGACAAGACCGAAACCGGCGACAGAAAAGCGCCAACGGCGAATCAGAAGGGAACCTCCGCGCCATCGGAGAACGCGCCGGCCGATGATTCCGCCGACGCCGGGGAAACCACTCCCGCGCCGGATTCCGCCACCGCCCAGGAACCGCCCCTGGAAATCGCGGACGAAGACCTCGTCGCCGGCGTCAAGGACGGACGCCTCCTCATCATCATCAACGTCTTCCCCAACAAGGCCGCCCTCGACGCCATGCCCCCCGAACGCGCCGTCGCCGCCCTGACCGCCACGGCGCTGCGCGAGACCGCCGCGCGGATCTTCAGCGACGAATATAAAGACCTTCCCGGCGCCCGCGTCGAACTCATTGAACTCGCCGACATGGATGAATACGGCGAGGCGAACTGGAGCACGATAGTCAAATATGGCGCGGTCGTGACCGCAAAAGAGAATAACCAAATCGCCATAGGGGAGAACCATATTGAGTTGCGTGGCGCGAAAGGAGTATCGGGAGGAAGAGCAGGCAATCCCTATCCGGAAAAGACACACGCGGAACCCGCGAAAGAATCCATACAAACGAATACACCAAACACCATAAGCAATGCCTCGGACAAGGACGGGAAACGCCTCGTATATCTTGATGATCCGGCATATGATCCGACCATTCATGCTCCAGAGATTATTGTTGCGCGGCGAGCGCTGAGAAGCGAGTTTCCCCCCGAGAGGAACAGGATCATGGCGGTCTTGAAGACGACCATGAATGCCGAAGAGAAGCTGACGGCGATTCGTCCTCTGTATCAACAGTGGGCGCCCGACTATTTGGCTTTATTGCGCTATATCAAGAGGGAAGGCTACGAAATCCGACCGGTGGAGGAATTCTCCCCGGACTTGCTGGAGAAGAAGGTCTGCTATCTTTGGCACGACATTCACTACAGCGACATCCCAGGCGCGGCCTGCTTCCTTGATATGGAAAAGCTACTCGCTGTTCGGTCGACCTACTTCATGCAGTGGGAATGCGATCCTTTTGGATCTAAGCGGCGAGACGACTGGGCGACACTGTTGCCATTGGCCAAAGGCCGCAGCAACTTCGGCCTTCATGTTTCTCTCTTCGGCGATTACCTCGCGCAGAAGTATGGCGCAACTGCGGATGACGGTTACTATCTTGTTCGTGCTGTGCCGGCGTTCATGGCAAGGCCCGAATACGAATCCATTTCCGATGCTGCTGCCGTCTTGATTGCGGATCCTGATCTTCCCGGCCTGACGGTATTTCCGGAACCGCAATCCATCGAGGACCCGACGTTGCATGAGATCGTGGTTTTTGGCCGGGACCATTTTCTTAGACAGTTACGATCAATGCGCGAAGAATTCGGCGAAGTCAGGTCCATCTCGTCCCACGGCGGCATGCTACCAAGCCAGATCCGAAAACACGAGAAGAGGCAATCCCCTCCGGCGAATCCCTGGAACAGCAAGCATTTTCTCCCAAAACGATTGCTCGACAA
>DATKZW010000061.1:0-6671 GCA_035527775.1 Sumerlaeia bacterium
GCGAGCATCTCGAGTTTGTCGTAGGGCTCCTCCAGGAAGTTCCCCGTATCGAGAAGGACCTGCAGCCAAGGCGAGTCCACCGCCTCGACTATGCGCAGAACGCCTTCCGGCGTGCGGCCCAGTCCCCAGTGGTTCTCCAGCCCCATCAGCACGCCGCATCGCTCCGCGACGGGCAGGCACTTCTCTAAGCTCTCGATCACCCAAGGATAGGCGTCCTCGTCGGTATGTCCCGGCAAGGGAGGCTCGATGCCGCGGTTCGCCATCAACTCATCGAAGCTCGTCGTCGTCCCCCATCTTCCGGTGTTGACCCGCATACAGGGAATGCCGAGCTCGTGGGCGAGTTCGATGCACTCGATCGTATGGTCGACGTTCTTCTGGCGCTTTTCCTTGTCCGGCGTGACGAAGCCCTGGTGAATCGAGAAGCCGCAGAGATCCACCCCGTTGATGAGCGCCCGTCGCTTCAGCTTCTGCAGGTATGCGTTCGATTCCTCTTCCATCTGCATGTGGAGGATCTCGACGCCGTCGAAACCCATCTCCGCCGCCTCGTCGATGCACGTCTCGATGGGAAGCTTCAAGCCCTCCTGGAAGCGCCAGAAGGAGTAGGTCGAGACGGCGATCGGGTTGGGACGGCGCGGCGTCTTCGCGCAGTCCGCCGGGGCCGCAGAGCCTCCGCCGGCGTCCTGGGGGGCCCGCCGCAAGGGCAGACCGCAGGATCCCAGTCCCAGAGTCGCCGCCGTTGTCGCGGCGCACTGCGTCAAGAAGGCTTTGCGCTTCATCGGTCTCGCATTCTCCTCTCTCTCGAGAGAGGCCCCGCCTCTCCCCGGGGTCTTTCGGGACGGCTGCGCAGCCGAGGGCGGCTGTGCCACGCGCTCCGCGCGCCTCACGCGCCCCGCGCGCCTCACGCGCCCCGCGCGCCCCCCCCTCCCGGGCGGTCCGGGAGCCGGAGTCGGGCGCTTCACGCCGCCCCGTCCTCTCGGACGATCTCGAGCGTATTGAGCAACGGCATCTGCGCTTTCTCCAGCGTCTTCGCGCGACGGAACAGACGGCTGAAGAATCCCCTCTTCGGGACCAGTTCGATCTTCAGGTTGTCGCGCGCCTTCACGCCCCGGAATTCCTTGACGACGGCTCTGTTGGCGCCGCCGGCCTCGTCGACGATGTCGAAGTCCTTCGCCACCACTTCGCCTTGGAGCAGGATGTGAAAGACGCGCTCCCCGGGCTCGGAGTTCTCCGCGTCGGCGAAACCGAGCCGCACCGTGAAGGGAACAGCCTTCTCTTCCTTCCCGGGAATCTCGATCGAGGCCGCCGTCAGGCCTTCGCATCCCGAAGCGTACAGCCACGGCGTTTGGGTTTTCCCGATGGCCGCGTATTCGGCGGCGCGACTGAAGTAGCCCCCGCCGTCCAGGGTCTTCACGTCCGCTTTGACGTCCATGCGCATGCGGCCGCCAGGACGGGGGAGACTAAGCCAGAGCACGCCCTTGCCGTCCCGTCTGTCTCCCGGCGCGCCGAGGTTGACGGCCATGTGCCGAACCGGCCCCATTTCGCCCCGCGAAGCGAAGATGCCCCACGCCTTGTTCTCCTGACGGGGCTGATAAACGACCGTGCACTGATTCGAGTAGTCGCAGTTGCAGCCCGAGCTCGCCTCCGGCTGAATCACGAGGCCGTTCGCCGCAATCATGTTGATCCAGCACCCCAGCCGCACGCTGCTAAAATGGGAGGTCCCGCAGTCGACCGCCAGGTCGTAGTAGCCCACCCACCACGACCGGAAAAAGAGCAGATTCGGGCATCCCGACACCGTGCCGCAGTGATGGCCTGGACGTTCGAACTCAAAGGGCGTCGGCTTGCCCGTAAAGGGATGGGGGCGCATCTTCTGCTCGCCCGTGCAAAGATCGAAGGCCCAGGGGTCCGTGTAGACCGTGTCGCCGATGACGAGGGGCCGCGTGCGATAGCCGATGGCCTTGGACCAAAGGGTCGAGCCGTCTTTGGCGGACAAGGCCACCGCGCGGCGGGCCGAAAACTCGCCTTTGAGAAACTGGCCCCAGTAATGACCGTTGCTGTAAGAGCCGCAGAAGAGCAGAACGTCGTTCTTGGCGATGCCCGACAGAGAGGACATGCCGCACCCCGTGAGATCGACCGCCTTTTCCCAGATCCTCTCCCCCGTCTCCGCGTCCAGGCACACGACGATGCGCACCTCCGCCTTGTCGAGCGCTTCCTCCACGGCCGTCTCGTCCAGGCCCTTTTCCTTCGCTTCCTTCTCCACGCGCTCGCGCGCCGCGGCGCGGCGCGCGTCCGTGGTCGCCCGGTCATCGGCAAAGAGCATCCGTCCCCGGTCGATGGAAATCGTATTGTTGCGAATCCGCGTTCCCGGAAAGGTCCAGAGTCGTTTGCCGCTCTCGACGTCCACGGCGAAAATCGAATCGCTGTGCTCGCCCCTTCGCGACGTTGCCGTCCCGCGACAGAAGGCGCTGCCGTAAAGACGTCCGTCGACCGTTGCGACGTAGGCCCACTCGCGCCGAGCCCCGTCCTCAGCGGGAGGCGTTTCATAGGTCATCTGGGTTTCGCCCGTCTCCACGTTGAGCCGGTGGCAGTTCGATCGGGCGGCCACAAACAGATCGTCCTCCGTGCACGCCAGATTGCCGCACTCGGTCGCCATGCCAAGGCGCCGCGCGCCGGGGATCTCCCGCTCCCAGTAGATCGCTCCGTTGTAAGCGTCGTAGCAGACGATCAGGTCTCTGTCCTTTGTGGCGCCCTCGTACTGCCGCGAGAGCCGGCGCATGCGCTGCTGTCTCTCCTCCTCCGGCACGCCCGCCAGTTCTTGCTCCATCTCCTCTCGTCGTTCTTCCTGTCTTCTCAGCGCTTGCGCCTTGCTCGCCGGCTCGAATTCGACGCCTTGCGAAAAGACCCGCCCGTTCACCGACAGCGGCGCCACGTTGCGCGCGTGGCGGCTCGGAAAGCGATTCGCGCCCGGCTCGCCGAACCAGAGCACGCCGATGGGGGCCTTGACCAGCTGGTCCGCCGACGAGGCCGGATTGCCCGCGTCGCCGTACTGGTGCGTCCAGCTCCCGGCGCCCTCGAGCGGCCCGCGCACGTACTTCGCCCACGTGCCGTTGCGCCGCACGACCTCGAACCGCTCGGTCTGACTCGCCCATTCCTCCCAGGATCGGACCCGGTCCTGGCTCAGGGGTTGCGCGATCCCTTCCTCCACCTCCGGCTGGCCCGAGAACCAGACGCCGCCGCAGGGCTTGAGCACGCGAAAGACCTCCCGCGGCGCCGCGCTGAACTGGCCCGAAACCAGCATCTCGTCGCACACGATCAGGTTGGCGAAGTAATCCGAGTACGGCAACGAACTCATGTCCCCCTGCTCGACGCTGACGCGGTGTCCGTACAGTTCGGCTTCGCTCAGCGCCTTTCGGGCCGCCTTCACCTTCTCCGCGTCCGGCTCGATGCCGTAGATCATCAGGTCGTCGGCGCGCTGGGCCAGCTCGTATGCCAGTCGCCCCTCTCCGCAATCCAGGACGAGGCAATAGCCCTTGCGGACGCCCGTCTCGGCAAGAATGGACTCGGCGGCCCTCTCATAGAGCGCTGTTCGCTCATCTTTGGGATAGGGATTCGCGACCCGCTTCGGCGTGGCGGGCGCGGGAGGGGCCCCGCCGGCGAAGCAGTGGATGCCTCCCTGGTCCGTGCTGACGAACAGCCGCCCGTCCGCAACGGCCAAGCCCGCGGCCCGGCCCGCGACTTTCTGCGCCCAAAGGGCTTTTCCTGTGGCCCCGTCCAGACCGATCACGCGATTCTGGCCGCCGGTTAAGACCACGTTGCCGGCCAGAATCAGGGAATCAAGGTCCTGCTCTTCGTGGCGCCATCTGACGGACGCGTCGAGAACCGCCACGGCCTTCTTCTCCTCTTCGCCCAGAACTCGGAGTTGCTCGGCCAGGTCCTCGGGCTTGGCTTTGTTCAGCGCGTCGCGCTTCTTTGCGATCTCGTTGCGCTGATTCGCCGCGTCGCAGTACTGCTTGCGATCCAGCGCCGTGACTCCCGCATCGTTCAGCAGGTAGGAAAGATCCGGCGTGACGATGATCCGCCGTCCCGGGAAAGACGCGAAAACGGCCGTCCCCGTCTCCTCGTCGTGGGCGGCGATGCCGCCTTGCGCGCCCGAGTACATGGAGGATTCATCCAGCATCGCGTAAGTGCCCGGACTGCCGACCCGCTTGAGGAATTTGCCCGTCTTGCGATCGAAACAGAACTTGTTGATTCGGCCCGACGGCACGAACAGATGGTCCCGCGACGCCAGCAGGTACCCTTGCGGCGCGAAGTCGGTCTGCCCCGCCGCCCGGTCGCCTATCGTGTTCTCCTTCCAGATCACCGAGCCGTCCTCGGCGTTCAGGGCGTACACATAGACCCGCTCGCCCGGGAAAACGCCGGCGCCGAAGTAGGCGACGCCCCCATCCACCAGCACACCCGTGCGGATGGGCCAGAGCGAGATCATCCGTCCGTTGCCCAACGCCCGCCGATCGGTCGGCGCGGCCTGGAACTTCCAGACGAGTTCGCCGTCCGAGGCGCGGAGACAATACACGCAGCCGTCGTCGGAGCCGATGTACACCCGCCCGTCACAGACCGTCGGAGCGAGCCGAACCGGCCCGTTCGTGTAGAAAGTCCAGCGCACCGCGCCGTTACTCGCGTCGAGGCAGTGGACTTGGTTGTCCACCGAGGAGCCGAGATAGACGGCCCCGTCCAGGGCCGCCACGTAGAACGCGTCGTCGAATCTCGCGCGGGGCAGCTCATACCTGCCTTCGATGATGGCATGCTGCGGGTCCGGCCACGAGGGCCTTGGCGGCGCCGGGGCCGTGTAGACCCACTGTTCCTGAAGCGGCAGATCGACGGGTTCAGAAGAGACCCCGCTCCGAGCCCGATCATGCTGATAGGTCGGCCATCCGCCGCCCGGCGTGGCGGCCCAGCTCTCTTGCGCCGTGCACACGCAGAAAAAGGAAACACTCAGCAGGGCGAAAGTCGCCGCAACCATTCCCAAAACGGCTCGGGGCATGGCGCCGCGGCTGTTGCGAAAAGTCCCCTTCCCTGCCGACAGATAGCGGTAAGATTTGCTCATCGGTTCTGCCTCCTATCCTATGCTGTTCAACCGCGCTCGCAAGGAGCCGGACTCTGTCATGCTTCTCACATCAAGATGGAACACAGGCTTGCGAAGAAGTGCCCCAAGGCCGCCCTGGCGCGGCGCAACTACGCCGGCGCAGCTATTGGGAATTGCTGAGATCGATCAACGCCTCGAGCTTCTCCAACGCCCGCCCCGACGCCACGGTCTCGTGGGCGAGACCGTAACCCTCCGGGATCGACCCCGCCAGACCCGCCACGTAGAGCGCCGCTCCCGCGTTGACAAGGGCCATGTCGGCGCAGGGGCTTTTGGCTCCGCTCAAGACCTTGCGCATCTGATCCGCCGCTTCCTCCACCGAGCCGACCACGAGATCCTCGACGTTCACGGGACTCAGGCCGAAATCGCCCGGCTCGATCATCCACGTATCGATGTCGCCGTCCCGCAGTTCCGTGACCTGCGTGACGCTCGTCGTTGTCACCTCGTCGACGCCGTCGCTGCCGTGAACGATGAGGGCGCGCTCCGAGCCGAGCTCCCGCAGGACTTTGGCAAAGGTCTCGGTCAGTTCGGGCGCATACACGCCGAGGAGTTGGTGCGTGGCGCCGGCGGGGTTGGAGAGAGGGCCGACCATGTTGAAGATGGACCGGATGCCGACCTCGCGGCGCGGGACCACGGCGTGTTTCATGGCGGCGTGGCACGTCGGAGCGAAGAGGAAGCAGATGCCGATCTCATGGAGGCACCGTCGGGCGACCTCCAGGGGCGCTTCCACCTTCACCCCCAGCTGCCGAAGCACATCGGCGCTGCCGCACGTGCTCGACACGGCCCGGTTGCCGTGCTTGGCCACCGTCACCCCCGCCCCGGCGGCGACAATGGCCGCCGCCGTCGAGAAGTTGAACGTGCCGATGGCGTCGCCGCCCGTGCCGCACGTGTCGAGTACGACTCCTTCGGGGGGATCGATTCGGCGCGCCTTCTCGCGCAGCGTCTCCGCGAAGGCGCGGATATGATTGACGCCCTCGCCTCGGATGCGAAGCGCGGTGATAAACGCCGCGATCTGGGACGGAGTCGCTTCGCCCTCCAGAATCTCGCACGCCACCTCGCGCGCCTGCTCCCCCGTCAGTTCCTCGTCCGCAACCAGAAGAGCGATGGCGTCTTGGATCATAATCCTGCTCCTCGCGCTGGCTTCATCGGTTCCCTGAGAGGCTCAACCGCGCCGTGAGGGGACCTGCCGCGGTCTCACTTTGCAGTGGTGGGCGCCGGATGGAAGCGGGCCTGGCGATGCCGCGGTGGGAGGGCCCAATGCGCGTTCCGCCATTTCAACTCCCCGGCGCAAAGGTCCCGCCGACGGACCTTGGGGGAGACTGCCAAGACGTTCGCCGCGAGGCGAGCGGCGGCGTCTCAGCGGCTATACAGTTCCGGATGCGCCGCAAAGTACTCGATGCCATTGCCGCCGCCCTGAACGAGAATAATGTCGCCGGCGCTCTTGGCGCCGTTGGTCGGGTCGTAGAAGCCATAGTAACCGTACTCTTGCAGGAGGTCGGGACCCGCCGAGGCCAGTCGCCATAGGTGACCGAACAGC
>DATKZW010000062.1:0-11762 GCA_035527775.1 Sumerlaeia bacterium
CAATTCCACGATCGGGCGCGGCTCGAACATTCGCGGAAAGGTTGTCAATAGCGTGCTTTTCCAGGGCGTCGACATCGGCGAAGGCGCCGGGGTCTGGGAGTCCGTCCTCATGGATGGCGTTCGCGTCGACCCCGGCGCGAAGGTTTGCCATGCTATCGCGGACAAATTCGTGCGGATCGGCGCGGGGGCGTCGGTGGGCGAGGAGTTCGACGCGCTGGTCCCAAACCAGCGTCACCCCGATTATCTTTCGAGCGGCCTGACCGTCATCGGCCGCAACACCGAAGTGCCCGAAGGCTTGCGGATCGGAAGGAATTGCCTGATCTATCCGCATCTGGACCATTCGGATTTCCGCGCCGCCCCGGTCTCCTCCGGATCGACCGTGATGCCCGGGGCCGCCCATCCGAACGCCTGACTCCCTCCCTGTGGGGAGGCCCGGCGCCGGCAGCCGCGCGTCGCGGCTTATCCTCGGGACGTCTCGGAGCCGCCTCCCCGGGGCTCCGCTTCGGTCGGCCTTTTGGGCCGCTCCTTCTCCCAGGACTGCGATCGAACGATGGCAAAGAAAAGCGCCGTCTTCATGTGCGACGAATGCGGCCACGACACGCCCCGGTGGCGCGGCAGGTGCCCGGCGTGCGGCGCGTGGAACTCGATGGTGGAGCAGAGTCTGCCTCTGGGCGGCGGACAAGCCGGCGCGACATCCGCCGGGAACGTCGCCTCGCGTCCGCCTCAGCCGATCGCCGAGATCCCTGCCGGAGACGAGGAGCGCATCTCGACCCACATGGAGGAGTTCGACCGGATTCTTGGCGGGGGACTCGTCGCGGGTTCGGTGACGCTCCTGGGAGGGGAGCCGGGCGTGGGGAAGTCCACACTCATGCTGCAAGTGGCGCACCATCTTGCGTCCCACAACAAGGCGGGCGCCTTGTACGTCACCGGCGAGGAGTCCGCGCGACAAACCCGCATGCGGGCCGAGCGGCTGGGCGCTTTCCACGAGGCGCTCTTGGCGCTGTGCGAGACAGACGTGGACGCCATCATCCAGGCGGTGGAAAGGACCCAGCCTCTGGCCGTCGTCATCGACTCGATCCAGACTCTGGCCTCGGCGGATCTTCCTTCGGCGCCTGGCAGCGTCGCGCAGGTTCGGGCGAGCGCCGCGCGCTTGGTGCGCCTGGCCAAGAATCTCGGGCTCGCCTTCTTTTTCGTGGGCCACGTGACGAAAGAGGGCGTCGTCGCGGGTCCGCGTCTCTTGGAACACATGGTCGACACGGTTCTCTACTTTGAAGGCGAGCGCCACTTCTCCTACCGCATTCTTCGGGCCGTGAAAAACCGCTTTGGCTCGACGAACGAGATCGGCATTTTCGAGATGACCGAGAAAGGCCTGAAGTCCGTGGCCAATCCCTCGGAGATGTTCCTGTCGGAGCGGCCGTCCCAGTCGGCCGGGTCCGTGGTCTTGGCCGCAATCGCAGGCGCCCGCCCGCTTCTGGTCGAGGTCCAGGCCCTGGTGAGTCCGAACGGCGGATTCGGCCCTGCGCGCCGCTCGGCGCACGGCATGGACGCCCGCCGCCTGGCGCTCATCTTGGCGGTCCTGGAAAAGCGCGTCGGACTGTCTCTGTCGGATCACGACGTTTTCGTCAATGTCGTCGGCGGTTTGCACATTGAAGAGCCCGCCTTGGACTTGGCCGTCGCCGCGGCGGTCGCGGGCAGCATGCGGAACCGCCCCGTGGAGAAGGGGTCCGTCGTCCTCGGGGAGGTCGGCCTGGCTGGGGAGACGCGATCGGTGGGACAGCTTCAGAAGCGCTTCAACGAGGCCCGCCGGCTCGGTTTCGATCTGTGCGTGTACGGAGCGCCGCCCGACGAGAAACCCCGCAAGGACGGCAATCTTTCTCTCTATCCCGCTTCCACCGTCGAAGAAGCCCTCAGACTGCTCGGACTGCATGGATAGGCGTCTAACCTGTAGCTTGACTTGATTCCGCGACCACGCAGGAATAGGCTTCAGTCATGACACGTCGCCGCCCGACCGCGTTACGCCCCAGCCACCCTTTGCGATCGGAACCGGACGCCCCTGCCCGGCCGCGTCGTGCGCCCGTCATCTTCATGCTTGCCGTCGGCGGGTTCTATCTGTGGTGGTGCTTTCACGTCCGGGGCGCATTGGTTACTGCCAGTGAGCAGTTCCCCATGATGGGGACGGTGGTCACGATCACGGTCGTCGCGCCCCGTCCGGTGGACGTGAACGCCCTGATCGAGGGCGCGCGCGATGAGATCGACCGAATCGAGCGGCTGTGCAGCGCGTACAAGCCCGATAGCTTCGTGTCGCGTCTGAACGACCGGAGCGGCGCGTCGCCTCTTCACGTGACGCGCGAGGAATGGGACATCCTCGAGATCCTGGAAGAGGCTCGCATGATCTCGAAAATCACCGACGGGGCGTTCGACGTCACGTTCGCTTCCGTCGGGCGATTCTGGGACTTCGATCCGGCCCATCCCCGTCTGCCCACGCAGGAAGAGATCGCGGGCGCCATCGACAAGATCGACTATCGCCGCGTCACCACCGATCGTCTCACGTCGACGGTTCTTCTCGCGGGCGAAGGAACGCGGATCGGCCTCGGCGGGATCGCCAAGGGGTACGCCGTGGACAAAGCCATCGCGCACCTGCGCGCCAACGGCGCGTACGGCGCTCTCGTGAACGCGGGCGGCGATATTTACGCTCTTGGCCGCAAATCCAAGGACGAAGGCTCTCAAGCGGGCAGTTGGCGAATCGCCCTCCAGCACCCTCGCGACAAGACTCGCTTCATGCCGGGGGTCCGACTCGAGATCGAGGACGCCGCCGTCGTCACCTCGGGCGACTACGAGCGGAGTTTCGTCGTGGACGGCAAGCGCTACCATCACATCATCGACCCGCGCACCGGCATGCCCGCGACCGGGCTGATCAGCGTGACCGTCGTGGCGCGCACGGCGTGTTTCGCCGACGGCCTGGCGACGGCGTTTTTCGTCATGGGCGCGGAGAAGGGGCTGAAACTCACTGAGAGACTGCCGGGAGTCGAGGCCATCTTCGTCACGGACGCCGAGGAGATCATCATCAGCTCCGGGATTCCGAAGGAGGTCAGGGAGGTCGACCTGAAGTCGAGCGGGGGATAGCGTCGGCGCCCTCGCCGGTGAAATCCATGAAACAAAGGCGCCGGAACCTGCGCACATAACAGCCGAAGGCGGCTGTTCCACACTTCCCGCACCCCCTCTCAGACAGGAGATGCCCGCATGCAACGGCCTCACGAGGAAAGTGGAGAAAAGTCGCAAAAAAGGACTTGACTCGGCGACGATCCCCAGTAGACTCCCGAGAGATAGGAATGGTTTGGAATTCGTACCAGATATGCATCTGTCGCCGGAAATCGTCGCACAACGGATGAGAACCTTCGAAGAGGAATGCCAACGAAGGCGCGTCAAACTGACGCATCAGCGAATAGAGACCTATCGGGAGGTGGCTTCCTCAGGGGGGCATCCGGATGCCGAGACAATCCATAATAACCTGAGGAAGCGACTGCCCAGGATCTCACTGGACACCGTTTACAGAAACCTGAAGATGCTGACCCGTCACGGCCTGATATCCATTGTTAACATGGGCCAAGAACGCCTTCGTTTCGACGCGAGCATCCAGCCGCATCACCACTTCGTCTGCGTCAAATGCGGGCTGATTCGAGATTTCGCGTCCCAGGAGTTGCCCGACCTGACCGCGCCGAGCGAAGCCACCCGCTTTGGGGAGGCATTGTCGGTCCACATTGAGGTGAGAGGAGTTTGTGAGGACTGCGCGTCGGAGGGGAGAAGCGCCCAGCCGGAGACGAAGCGGCCGGCCGCGCCGGAGGGTGGATCGCAGGGGCGCAATTGGAACGAATAAGGAGGTGCGTCATGGTTCCAGATTCTCGCGAAGAACGAAGGAAGAAAGTCATCGAAGCGCTGAACAAGGCCCGTTCTATGGAGCTGCAGGCCATTCACCAGTACATGAACCAGCACTACAATCTGGATGACATGGATTACGGGCAATTGGCGGCAAAGGTCAAGCTCATCGCGGTCGATGAGATGCGCCACGCCGAGACGTTCGCGGAAAGGATCAAAGAGTTAGGCGGGGAACCGACCACGGAGGCCGCGGCAAAGGTTGAGAGGGGACAGAAGATCGAGTCCGTCTTCCCGTTCGACGTGGAACTCGAGGAGGGCGCGATCGACGCATACAACCAGTTCCTGTTGGTGTGCCGGGACAACGGCGACAGCACGAGCATGAAGATCTTTGAGGCAACCACCGACGAAGAGCAGATTCATCTCAACTACTTCGACAACGTCCGCGAGCACATCGAGCAGCTGGGGGCGGCCTACCTCGCCCAAATCGCCGGAACGCCGTCGACCACCGGCTTGCAGTCGCAGGGTTTCGTCGCCACAGCGGGCGGCGAGTAATGTCAGACGCATTCCTGATCGCGTTCGGGATCGCCAGACGCGCAACCCTTGGCTCCTGCGAGGTCTCGACGCTCCGGCGCGAGGCGCCCGCGCGCTGATGGCGTTATGCCTTGAAGCGCAAACACAAACAGAAAGGACAAAGACAATGCATGAGCCAAAGAGACTAACGACAGCGGCGGGCATACCCGTCAGCGACAACCAAACCTCGCTCACCGCCGGGGAGCGCGGGCCCACGTTGCTGCAAGACCATTATCTGCTCGAAAAGCTGGCCCACTTCAACCGGGAGCGCATTCCGGAGCGCGTTGTCCATGCGAAGGCAGTCGGCGCCCACGGAGTCTTCACCGTCACCAAGGACATCACGAAATGCACCAAAGCCAAGTTGTTCTCGAAAATCGGCAAGAAGTCCGACGTTTTCGGACGGTTTTCCACCGTGGCGGGAGAGAAGGGCTCGGCGGATACGGTTCGCGATGTCCGAGGCTTCGCCCTGAAGTTCTACACCGAAGAAGGGAATTGGGACATGGTCGGGAACAACACGCCGGTGTTCTTCATCCGGGACGCCATCAAGTTCCCGGATTTCATCCACACCCAGAAGCGCGACCCTCAGACGAACGCCAAGTCGGACACAATGCAGTGGGACTTCTGGTCGCAAGTTCCCGAAGCGCTGCACCAGGTGACCATTCTCTTCTCTGACCGCGGCATTCCCAGGGGCATCCCGTATATGAACGGCTACGGCAGCCACACGTACAGCTTCATCAACGCGAACAACGAGCGGTTCTGGGTCAAGTTCCATTTCAAGACGCAGCAAGGCGTCCAATGCATAACCCAGAAAGAGGCCGATCGTCTTGCCGGCCAGGAGCCCGACTATCATACTCGTCAACTGTTCGACGCGATCGAGCGGGGCGAACATCCTAAGTGGACGTTCTACGTGCAGGTGATGCCGGAGGCCGAAGCGCAAACGTACCGTTGGAACGCCTTTGACCTGACCAAGGTCTGGCCTCATGCGGACTATCCCTTGATCGAGGTCGGGGTCCTGGAGATGAACCGCAATCCCTCGAATTACTTCGCGGAAGTCGAGCAGTCCGCCTTCTCTCCGGGAAACGTCGTTCCCGGCATATCCTTTTCCCCCTGCAAGATGCTCCAGGCGCGCGTCTTCGCCTATGCCGACGCGCACCGCTACCGCTTGGGCGCGAACTTCGAGCGTCTCCCGATCAACCGTCCGCGCGCGACGGAGGCGAACAACTACCAGCGAGACGGCGCCATGAGGTTCGACGACAATGGCGGGGCGTCGCCGAACTACGAGCCAAACAGCTTCGGCGGTCCCAAGGAAGACGCCGCCTACGGGGAGCCGCCTTTGAAAATCTCCGGCGACGCGGACCGTTACGAGCAGAAACGAGGCGTCGATGATGATTACATCCAGCCGGGAAACCTCTACCGACTGATGCCCGCCGACGAGCAGAAGCGTCTAATCGAGAGCCTCGTCGGCAGCCTGAGGAAAGCGCCGAAAGAGATCCAGAAAAAGATGGTTGCCCATTTCCGCAAAGCGGATCAAGCGTATGGCGAAGGGGTCGCCAAGGGGCTGGGGCTCTCATGATGTAAGGAACAGGTCAAGGGGCGAGCCAGGGACTGGGCCGTCGCGGAAAACCGTCGTGGGGATCGGGGCTCGCCCCCATTCTTGCGCACCGAGCCGGCCCAACAGGCCGAAGACCAGCCGGGGAGCCGCAAACGGACGGCAACGTCGCGGCTCTTCGGGAAACGCAACGGCGCTCTCTCTCCGGCGCCCGGGAGGGCGCAACACCCGCAGTGTCAGCGCGATGCGAGCGTGGTGGAACTGGCAGACACGCAAGATTTAGGATCTTGTGGCTTTGGCCGTGGGGGTTCGAGTCCCCCCGCTCGCACCATTGGGCTTGCGTGAAAATCCGTCGTTCGAGAAGAACGCCGTTGCTGCCCAATTGCCGCTCTGGCCCCAGAAAGCCCCCAGGGCCGAGCTTCTTTGGGGGCTTTGGGGACTCCCCTTCCGCCGCACTCCGCAAGGGAATCGTCCGGAATCTTCGATAGAGGCGCGTCTGCCAGACCGTTGCGCTCCGTCACTCTCCCATGACGGCGCCGCCCTTCAGTTCGCCCACCGAGCGGCCGATGTCGCCCGAGCTGCGCGTGCCGTTGGTCGGGTCGTAGAGCGAGTCCAGGTGGCTGCCCCAGGTTTGGATCCACGGCTCGGAGGCGCCGCTCCAGATGGTCTCGGGGAACTCGACGAAATAGGGGTAGTGCTCCAGAGCGTCCGCGCGCATGTTCGGCCCGAAGCTGTTGAGGATCGCGCCGCTTCGCTTGAATCCGGGGTGGCATCCGTCGCTCCAGCTGCCCGGCTCCCCCTGGTAGTCGAAGTAGCGGAAGGTGGGACGCCAGCCAGGGTCGACGGGGTTCACGTATTCCGTCGGGTAGAAGGGGTCCAGGACCAGAGTGTTCGACATGTAGGCCACGGGCGTCGAGAGAACGGTCAGGTACTGCATAAACCCGTGCCACTGCCCAAATGGCCAGAGCGTGTGCGGCATGGGAAACTTGCCGTAATCCGCGCAATAGGCCTCGAGCGCGGTGGCGAAGCTCCGCATGTCCGCCTTGACGCGCGCGACTTTCGAGCGCGTCTGCGCTTCGAGGAAGTTCGGCACGGCGATCGCCGCCAAGATCGCGATGATGGCCACGACGATGAGCAGCTCGATGAGCGTAAATCCCCTTTGGGATGACAGACAACCCGATTTCACTGTTCCGATCCCCCTTTCGCGGCGACGTCAATGGCGTCACCGTCCAGCATGCGGCCCACGTTGCCGGAGAAGGGCTCGGCGGTGTTGACCGCGCGGGTGAGGTGGACGCCTCGCCACGCTTGCCGTCACGGGGTCTTTCTCTGTTGCTTCGCCAGCTTCGCTTTTGCCTTTTGGTCCTGCTTAACTTGCCGCTGTTTAAGCCCCTTGTTCTTGTCCTTTTTGCCTTTGTCTCCCATTGTGCGACTCCTTCTCCTGGCGTTGTCCGTCATCTTCCCGCCGCGAGGGCGCCGTTGCATCGTCGGTTCCGGCTTTGCGCGCCTTTGCCTTCACCCCTCCCTGGAAGCCAACGATCCAAGGGTTTCTGCGGCGCGCAACGACCGCAAAGGCTCGGGTTGAGCGGAGCCGCTTCGCGCGTGTGTGTCGATCATTGCGATCCGGACATTCTTGCGCCCAAGAGGCTCCCGCTCGTTCCAACTCCCTCACTGGTTAATCACGGTACGCCTAGTGCCATAGCCCTGTCGAGCGTATTCTTCGCCTTTTCGGCTCCGTCGCCGCCCGGACCTCCCCGCGTGATGGTTTACGGGCAACTCAGGTCGGTCTGGCCCGTACCCGGCAATGCGCTCGCGCAGGATGGCGTCGGCGCCTCGCCGCGGCGCCCTCGCCGGTGGAATCCATGAAAGAAGGCGCGGGATCCTGCGCAGAGAACAGCCGAGGGCGGCTGTTCCGCACTTTTCACACACCTCCACGCTTTTCACAAACCTCCACGCTTTTCACACACCCTCTCAGGCGAAGAAACCGGAGCGACGCAGGATGGCGCCGCCCCGGTCGGCGCTCACGGAGATTACCGTGATGGGAACGCCGAGGAGTTGTTCGATCCGCTCGATGTAGCGTCGGGCGTTTTCGGGAAGGTCTTCGTAGACTTTGCACTGGCCGAGGGGCGTCTGCCACCCCGGCAGATCTTCGTAGACGACCTCGATCTCGGTCTCCATCGTCACGCCCATCGGCAAGACCGGCGCGTAGCGGCCGCCGATCCGGTAGTGGGTGGCAATGCGAACGGTCTCGAGGCCGTCGAGAACGTCGAGCTTCGTGAGCACGATCTCATCAAAGCCGCCGAGGAGGACCGAGCGTCGCACGACGGGGGCGTCAAACCACCCGCAACGGCGCGGGCGGCCGGTTGTCGCGCCGTATTCCGCCCCTTCCTTGCGGATCCGGTTGCCGAACGCCTCGTCGAACTCCGTGGGCAGGGGGCCCTCTCCCACGCGCGTCGTGTAAGCCTTCGCCACGCCCGCGATCCGGTCGATGCGACGCGGACTCAGGCCCAGCCCGGTCGAAACGCCGCCGGGCGAGGGGTTGGACGAGGTCACAAAAGGATAGGTGCCGTGGTCGATGTCGAGGTGGATGCCCTGAGCGCCCTCGATGAGGATCTTGCGCCCCGCGTCGAGCTGCTCGTTGAGCCACATGACGTTGTCGACGAGCATGGGGACGAGTTTGGGCGCCAGCTCGAGGAGGCCGTCCACGACTTCGTCGGCCGACGGGATCGTCTCGTGATAGACGTTCTCAAACATCGGTTCGTAGAAGCTCGCGAGCCTCTTAATCTTCTCGCGCACCACCTTCTCGCAACGCAAGTCCCCCAGTCGCAGACCGACCCGCGTGACCTTGTCGCCGTAGGCGCATCCGATGCCGCGGCCCGTGGTGCCGATCTTGCCTTTGCCGCGCAGTTTCTCCTGCGCCGCGTCCAGGAAGCGATGATAAGGCAGCACCATGTGAGCCCCCTCGGTGATGAGAAGACGCGAACGCACCTCGAATCCCTGCCCCTCGAGGGCCTGGATCTCTTCCTCCAGAGCGCGAGGGTCGACGACGAGGCCATTGCCGATCAGACACTGGCAGTTCGCATGCAGAATGCCGGAGGGGACCAGATGCAGGATGTATTGCTCGCCGTTGACGACGACCGTGTGACCGGCGTTGTTGCCTCCCTGGTAGCGCGCGACGACGTCGGCCTCGCGCGAGATCAGATCGACGATCTTCCCCTTGCCTTCGTCTCCCCACTGGGAGCCGATGATGACGAGTGTTGGCACGTTCCTCTCTCCTTGGCCCGGCATCCGTCCCGCCGGACCTTGACCCGGAATCCGCCCAGCCGCGAGCCTTGAGGCGCAACCGGTCGTCCGTCGCGATCCGGCTGCTCTCTCCCGATGTTGGGAGAGGCGCAATGCTCCGAAGTCCCCGGCTCTGGCGATTTTTTGTCTCGGACGGCGCCCCGCGCAAAAAAGCCCCTGGGGCGCCGCGCATCGCTGGCCGTTTGGCGCGCCCAAGGCGCTGAGAAGACTTGCTTTATGCGATCGCCCGTCCGCTTGCGGGCGCCCGCCCGCCTGACACAAACAAGGATTGTGGCGCCTGAGGGGTCCAAATGCAACAGAAATCGCCGCGAAGAGATTCCCGCGAAGCGCCGCGGCGGAAGCTGCCGCGTCGAAAGGACGTGGAGTGCGCCCCCTTTCTCCTGTGAAAGGGCGCTTGCCGCCGCTTTTCCCGGCTTGCGAGCGGCACCGTTCCATTCTGACAAGCGCAAGCGCCGACAGACCTCATCCACGCGCAAAGCCCGACACGGGCTCCCGCCGTCGACCCGAAGGAGATTCTACTTCTGCCCCTTCGGCTCGACGACGAGGAGCACGGGACGGAAAGGGGCCCACGTGCCTTGGGCTTCCCGCGTCAGGAAAGTGTATCCTGAGCGAAAGGCCGATGCTACATCGCCGCGGTCGAAGCGGAGCATGAAGCCGTGGCCCGCTCGGCCCCGCTGGATTTGGGACTGGACCAAGGGCGTTACATCGAACAGCCGCCAGCCCGCCTTCCCGTCATCGTAGAGCTCGTATACGCCGACCGGCTCAGCGGCGAACTCGGGTTGCTCCTCCAATCTCAGGGGCGACTTCTCGAGCCAGCTCTCGACCGCCTCGTACCCGCGTATGGGCCCGGACTCGTCCCGCTTGGTCACGTGCCAGGCGTACAGCGCGAGAAGGAAACGGCAGTCGTCGGGACGGGAGGGGTCCCGGTCGGGCACAGAACGCCATTGGACCAAGGTGTGGGCGCCTCCCCCGAAGTCCATGACCTCCATGTGAGTCATGTTGTCATAGCCACTGCCGTATGATTGGGAACGCACGACGGTGTCCTTCACGATCGGCACGACGTCTGAGATCTTCCCGTCCACAATTGCGGCCAGAGTGGGCTCTACTGTCCCCACGGGCCGCGGCGTGTGCAGACCTCCCGAGACTCGCGCCTCTTCCCTAATGATGCCGATCAGGTTCTCGGGGATTTCGACCCTCCAATCGTTTCTGGATCGCGGAATAGCCTGAAAGGCGGCCGCCCCGGGGCCACTGAGCGGAAGATTCCGCTCGATGGCGACCTTGTAAGCTCTTCCGGCAAGATCTTCGCCGCCGGACTCCGCATCCTTTTCCCATTCGTCGTCCAAAAAAGCAGCCCGCATGGACGCCAGCCGGTACCCCATCGCAGGCAAGGGGATTCCCTCGATGGCGGGCCTCTTCGGGTGGTAGAGCACACGACCATGGGAGTGGTCCTCATACATCCTACCATCTGGCGCCAGGCACACGCGGAACCCGGATTGCCAGACGCAGTTGCCGCCCGACGCAATCCGGCCGACGAAGGAAAGCCCAAGAAGAATCGGCGCTTGTCCCGTGTCGTCCGGCAGACCCGCCGTGACGGCGGCGGACGTCAGCTCGATGGATGGATAGACGATTGTCTCTTCATGGCTGCGAGTTCCGTAGAGAGCGTACTCATCGCTGTCCAAGTCGTTTGCCCAGAGACCGGCGGTGTTCCTCGTGTAGTAGCCGAACACGTGGTCTCTGGGCAAACCCGGGACGGTGAAATGGTACTTTCCAGGGCGAAGGGGGCCGAAGCGCGCGAGTCCATTTCGATCCGTCCTTTCAGTGAGCTGTTCCGATTGCTCGCCGAAAGGACACCCGTTCAGCTGGACTTCCGCGCCCGGAATCGCTTCGCCGTCCCCTTTGCCTCGCACCACTCTGATCGTGAGCTGGGACAGACCGGAGGCCGCCGTTTCCTCCGAGGCGCCCCCCACGGGCGCCGCCATTTTCTGCATTATCTCGAGCATCGCGCGATTGGTCTCTCGGTTCTGCGCAAGCGACACCCACATGAACGCCGCCATGGCGAAACAGACTGCGGCCATGAGCAAAACTCCGACAACAACCATTCTGTCTTTCATGATCTCTCCTTTCATCGCGTCGAACCAGAGTCGGCGAGCGAGGCGTTTGGGATCGCCGAAGCGTTCGAGCGCGGCGCGGCGCGCGGTCGCCGCGTCGTTCGTCCTCGCCATCTCGCGCCCGACGGCGAGGGCGAGGTGATCGGCCAGCTCGTCGGCGATGTCGCGGCGCAGACTCGCCGGCTCGCGGTCGTGCCGGGAGGGGAAGCCTTCGGCGATCTCGTCAAGCCAGGTCATGGGATCTGGCGGTCCGCCTTGTTCGGGCAGTGGCGAGGGATTAACGGCTGCTCGTCTGGCCGCTTTGGCTTGTCGGACGCGCAGTTCGGAGTGCAACCTTCAGGTTGAACCATACAAGCTAAGGT
>DATKZW010000063.1:0-2689 GCA_035527775.1 Sumerlaeia bacterium
CGAAGCGACTCAAAGGGTATCACTCGTGGCTTCCCAGCGACTGGGGCATCGTGGTTCTGATCGACGAGGATCGCCAGGAATGCAAGGAGTTGAAAGAACGCTTGGAGGAAGCAGCTCGCGACGCCGGTTTCTTGACGAGGACTTCGGCGAGGCAAGGCGCCTTCCAGGTGCTGAACCGAATCGCCGTCGAGGAGCTTGAGGCGTGGTACTTCGGGGATATCCAGGCGGTGCTTCAAGCGTACCCCCGAATTCCCGCTACGTTGCACCTGAAGGCCAGGTACCGCGATCCTGACGCCATCGGAGGGGGCGCGTGGCAGACTCTCGAGCGGGTCCTGCAAAAGGCGGGATACTATAAAGGGGGCTTGGCCAAGATCCAGGCAGCTCGCGACATCGCTAGGTTTATGGAACCCGACAGAAACGCGTCTCGAAGCTTCGCCGTCTTCCGCGACGGTCTGAAATCCTTTCTGGGGCCGGCTCTCGGCTAGCCTTTTGTCCCTGTTCTTATGCCTCGCTACAGGACCTCGCCTTCTTGCCAGGCATGTCCAGGGGGCCATTTCTCCCTGCGGACTCGCGCGGTGGCGCGACCGTCGAAGAAGCGACGCCGGGGGCTCGCGCCATTGTCTGGCGGGACCCTCGTGTTCCTTCTGACTTGGGCGAGTGTGGCAGCCGGGGTCATCCACGTCGACGCCTCGGGAATCGCCTCGCCAACCACCTCCATCCAAACCGCCATTGACGCGTCCTCGGACGGGGACGAGGTTGTGGTCCATCCCGGGACCTACAAGGAGAGCGTCCAGCTCAAAGGTCGTCGCATCGTTCTCCGCTCGACGGCGCCCGACTTCTCCGGCGTCGTGGGCGCCACGATTATCGAAGGCGCAAACGCGGAGCCGACCGTTTCCTTTTCTGGAGACGAGACGACGTCGTGCATTCTGTCGGGTTTCACGATAACACACGACGCGGCGACGACTGCCACCTGAAGCGGTGTCAACGTCAACGGCGCGACGTCCACCCTCACGACCGAGAGCGGGTTGCGGAATGCGGAACCCCGATTGCCGAACGACGGCATGGGGAAAGCGCAACGCCCGGCGTCGGGCTCCGGGAAAGAATGGGTAAGACGCACGCTTAGCGGCGAGACGGCTCGTGCCGGGTTCGCGCGGATGTGCATTCAGCGTGACAGGCAGTATGAAAATGAGAGAATCACTGCTGTCCGGTTGTTCAGTTCGAAGCAGCTCCTACATAACTGACTATGCATCATTTAGGCCCCACTCGCTCCCGCCAGAGGGGCCGACCGAGCGGTCCTGACCATGCCAATGTCCTCTTGCGGCATCCTCGTCGAAGGGGGACGATTCCTCAAGGGGAATGAATGACCGGCATCGCGTCCTTCGAGCGGGGTCTGCCCCATGGAACGCGGATCGCGCGGATGCCACGGATCGGACGGATCTCTTCCGTTGCGCAATCCGCGCCCCATGGCATCCCCAGTTCATACTGAGGGCCTTCCTGCATCGAGCAGGACCCCACGATCAACCGGATCCCGACCGAGATCCGCCCTCAAGCCAGCTGTCCGTCTTCGGTGAGAATGCGGAAGTGGGAATCCGGGTCGTCGACGCCGCGCTGAGCCGTCTGCATGCAGTTGCGGCAGAACTTCGAGGGACTGTCGGTCGAGAGGCGCCGGCGATAGGCGCGGTAGGCGGAACTGTCCCATATTTCCTCAAAGGTCCGCTCTTTCAGATCGCCAAGACGCGCGTGCTCGGTGCAGCAGGGGACGACGTGGCCCGTGCAGCTGAAGTATGCGAACTCCCACGGCTCGCGGCAGTGGCGGTAGGCTTGCCTGAGCGCGGCCGAATCTTCCGTCGGCGGAGCTTTCGCGTGTTTGGAGAGATCGAATGCATCCGGGGCGTGAAACTCGATTCCCAGTTCCTCGGCCGCTTGGCGGGCCTCGCGCAGGCAGCGGTTCGCCTTTTCCGGCTCGTAGAAGAGCGATTCGTCGCTCATCGACTCATGGTAGACGATCACGTAGTTGGCGTGGACGGCCACGGCGCCGAAATCCCGCGCCATTCGGACGTAGTCGGGCAGTTCGTCGATGTTGGACGCCATGGCGACAAAGGTGAAGCTCAGGGCGGGCCGTTCCGATTTCGCGGTTCTTTTCAACTCGTTCAGATGTCGCAGATTGGCCTTGATCTTCTCCAGACAGTCCGCGCCTCGAACGGTTTGGTACGTTTGGGGGGTGACGGCGTCGATCGAGATCCAGAGCTCGTCGAGCTGGCGGTCGATCAGGAAGTGCGCCAAGTCGCGCGTTACCAGGACGCCGTTGGTGATGATGCGAACGCAGGCGCCAGGGCGCTTGACTCGCCTGAAGAAACTCTTGAAATCGCGGTGCAGGAACGTCTCGCCGAAGCCGACCAAGGAAACGTGCTCGGCGTAACGCAAGGCGGGCTCAATATGATCCACGCAGGCAAGATCCAGGTACACGCGCGTGATGTTCTGCACGGTGGCTTGGGGACACATGGGGCACCGGAGGTTGCACGCGCTGGTCAACTCGACGTTCATGCGGAATGGAAAACCCTTGGCGCGGACGATTCGTTCGTCCGCTTCGTAGGAAATGATGGCGTGGTTGACGTGCCGGACGAGGCAAGAGTCCGTCTCGGTCTTCAGAAAACGCCGGGTGGCGCGATGGAGACGGCCGTCCAGCCGG
>DATKZW010000064.1:0-2077 GCA_035527775.1 Sumerlaeia bacterium
GGGTCGTGAGGGTGAGACCGGCGTTGTCCTCGATCTCGGCGCTCATGACCGCGTCTTGTTCGATGAAGAGGGCGGCAAGCCGGCGCGGGTCGTTGCAGCGGAGGAAGATCCGGAAGGGATGCCGGCGCAGTTCGTCGCGCACGTCGCGCACGCCTCCCTCGGCCATCACGTAGCCGTTGCTCATCATGAGGATGCGGTCGGTCATCTGCTCGATCTCGTGGAGGATGTGGCTCGAGATGAGAAGAGTGCGCCCCTCGCGGGCGTAATCGGCGAAGAGTTGCATCATCTCGTGACGGCCCACGGGATCGAGGCCGTTGAAGGGCTCGTCGAGGACGAGGGTCTCGGGCTGATGGGCCAGCGCGAGGGCGATCTTGACGCGCTGGCGCATGCCTTTGCTGTAAGCGCGGATCGGGCGGTCTCGATCCTCGCTCAGGCCGGCCCGCGCGAGGGCTTGAAGCGCCGCATTGCGCGCCCAACGCTTCCCGCGCCCGTGCATGGCGAGCAGGGACTCGAGGAATTGCAATCCGCTGAAGCGCTCGTAAAAATGATCGACTTGCGTGCAGTATCCTATTCGTCGCCGGAGCTCCGTGTTGTTCCAGACGGGCTGCCCCAAGACCGTCACTTTGCCTTGGCCGGGCCGCAAGAGGCCGCAAATCACGTTCATCAGCGTGGATTTGCCCGAGCCGTTGGGCCCCACCAAGCCCGTGATGCCGGAAAAGATCCGGACGCTCACCTTGTTGACGCCCAGCACTTCCCCGTACCACCGCGAGACGTTCTCGAGAACGATCGCGGGCGTCGCGTGGCGCGTCGTGGCGCCGGCGGGCGGGAAGGTCCGCATTCCCCGCTGCGCATTTCCCATGTTCCGCATGTCGCACTCCGCATTGCGCAATCGCATCATCTGCCGCACCGCGCCGCGGTCTTGAGCCGCCAGTAGAGTATCATTGCGCAGAGAATCCAGACACCGAATAATCCTCCCCACGCGGCGGGCTGGCTCATTTCGCGACCTTCAGTGAGGTTGAAAAGGTAGGAGCCCAGTTCGCCTCCGCAGAGAACCGGCGAAAGAGCGAGACAATTGCCATTGCGGAAGATCCCGCCGACAATGCCTGCGGCGACGGTCGATCAGATGAGGTAGACGGCGAACGTCGTACCCGCGTACCGGCTGTTCTTCGTCAAACTCGAAGCGGCGAGGATGAGCAGGCTCAGAGTCGCCGATACGACGGCGGAATAGAGGGCGATGGCGCCGGGAAGCCAGGAATTCTCGGTCCAGAAGTAGAGACGCCATTCGCTGTGCTCGGGCGCCGCGACCGTCTGGACGAGGAAGAGCGCGGTGGTCTGAAACCACGTCACGAGCATCATGACGGTGAAGAGGGTGAAGAACTTGCCGAGGAAATACTCCCAGCAGCTGATCGGTTTCGACATGTAAAGGACGGCGGCGCTGTGCTGGAGGTCGCGCGAAACGAGCCCCGAGCCCAGGAGGAAGGCGAACAGGAAACAGAACGGCGCCTGGAGATCGATCATGTTCTTGAAGAAGAAGGCGTTCACGGGGGGCAAAGCCGCGGCGGGGATGTTGAGGGCGCTGAGAAACTCGACGTTGAAGAGGAGGTAGACGTATCCCGCTCGGAACACGAATTGCAGCCACGAAATGGTGAAAAGCCAGATGAAAACGCGCTTGCCGAAGAACTCGATGTAGGTGAACTTCGGAATCGCCGTCCAACGGAACCACGGCCCGCGGCGTTCGCCTTTCCAAGTCCTGTAGGTGTAGTCGTAGACGGGCATCAGTCAAACGCGGAACGCGGAATGCGGAACGCGGAACCTTTCATCCGAGTCTGGCGGCGCGATGTGTCGTTCGTGGCTCCGGGCAATCGCTTGGCATGGTCAAGTGTTTCGCTTGTTCTCCCGATGGCTCTTTCTGGCCGTCTTGATGGATGAGACGGCGATGGCGGCTATTTGGCTCGCTTCATCCATGAGAGCGCTGGGACGCTCTGGCCTCGCCAGTCCGGTTCGGATGACTCGAAGCGCGGAATCTTGCGTTCTCTTTTTAAGTTCTTCGGACATCCCCATTCCCTCATCTGCACGG
>DATKZW010000065.1:0-4739 GCA_035527775.1 Sumerlaeia bacterium
GCGCACCATGCCGTCGATCTCCAGGGCGCCCAGAAGCGACACGATGGCCCGGAAGGCCGCGTCTTCCTCCCGTGCGGTCGTCCGTGGCGGCCCGGGGGGGCGGCCTTGCGGGGCAAGGTCCCGGCGGCCCGGGGGGCCGCCGCGGAGGAAATCTCTGGGCACGGCGCCGCGGATCGATCCGTTGCCGAGAAGCGTCCCCGCCAAACCCCATCCCTTGAGTCGCTCCAGCCGACCTTCAGCGAGGGATGCCAGCATTTTCTCCGTCGCCAGATCGACCGTCCAACTGGCCTGAATTCCCAGCCCAGCGCCCGGCTCTCGCTCCGTGCGCGCGATCCTCGCGGAGACGGTCAAGCGGCCGGGGGGCGCTTGCACGTCGATCTGGGTCAGGTGCAGAGTCTCGCTCGTCAGGCGGGCCTCGATTCGGATCGGCCCAAGGGGCGTCTTGGTCCACGGGGTGGCGGCGAACAGGTCGCTGGCGGTAACCTCGCCCTGACAGGTCGCCCGGTCGATCCCTCTCCGGTCGCCGGAGAAGCGGAGTCGGGGTTCCAGGCGCCCTTGAGTGAAGCGGACCGGTTGCCGGGACTCGGGCGTTCGCGCCTGCAGCCATGTCAGCCCTTGGGAAAGGATCGCGCCCTCGGTGATCTCGCAGACATAGGGGTTCGGTTGCGCGAGGGAAAAACGCGCGGCGCCTGCGATGTGCGAATCGAGGGCTTGCGCCTCGATCCCGCTCAAAGCGATCTCCCAGTTCTTCGTGTCGAGAGTGACGCGAGCAGCCGCGCGGACGTCGGTGTCGGGGAGGTCCCATCCCGGCGAACCGGCCCCCTGGGCGTTATCGCTTTCAAGGGTGGGGGTTGTGGCTCGGCTGCCGAACCGGACGTGGCGGCCGGAGACGGACAGAGAGATGGTCTTCGAGGCGGGATCGTCGCTCGGCTCGGTTGCGCCTGTGAGGCGGATTTCCTGCGCCGAGAAGGCGACGGGCAAGGGTTGACCGAAGTGCGTTGCCAGGTCGAAGGAGTCCATCTCCAGCGAAAGGACGCGCCCGGGCTTGTCGGGGCGGCTATTCAGAGTGACCGCGACATTACTCGGCGATGAGGTCTCCCCCGGGATTCGGCCAGTCAGGCTCAGAATCCATCCTGCCGCTCTGTCCTCACTGATATCCACGTTGACGTCCCGGATTCCGGCGAGCGTTCGGTCGCCGGTCTGGGTCTTCTGGTGGAGGTAAAGGGCGAAGTCGGCGACCTGGACGTGGGGGAAACGGCCCCTCGGGGCAGGCGCGCCGGCCGAGGTGAGGCTCTGAAACAGGTCGAGGAAGGACTGAAGCCGTGGGTCCGGCGCGAGCCTGAGGTCGCTATCGACATAGAGAACCATGGGGGCGGGCTGCACTATGCGGACGGATTGGAGTTCGATGGGGGCCGAGGGACGCTGGAGCCGCCATCGCCAATGGATAACCATCTGGTCCACGGCGGCCAAGTCCCGGTCGTCTTCCGGGTTGTAGATCCGGATTCCCTTCACTTCGAGTCGTCCCCAAGCCACGAAGTAGATGGCCTGACGGAAGGAGATCTCCAGACCGGTGGCCTCGCGCCAAGCCTTGCGGATCTGTTTGTCGAGCAGAGGCGAGGAAAATGGGGTGAAAAGAAGAACGGCCACGAGGGCGGCGCCCGTGAGAATGGCCAGCAGGGCCCACCGACTCAGGCGCTTGCTCAAGCGCCGGTCCCTCTTTCTGTCGAGTCGTGCCATGGTGTGGGATCCGGGTTCGGGAATCTCAGGCGCCTCCCGCGGACTTTCCGGCCCTATTCTGAGGGAATTCCCGTGGGACTGTCAACGGGAGAGAGAGAGAAGCGACATTCTCCTGGAGGGGGATAAGGAACCAGGACTCGGGAACCCCCGTTGTCGCGGCAAAACCGAGCCTTGACTGGCACCCCTCTTTTCTGCTAACCCATCATACGGGGTATGCCGATGTAGGAGAAAAGGGTGGTTCCGCCAGGATTTCGCCCTTTCTGCCATGTCCGGCGTCCGTGAGGTTGGGGAGTTTCGGCCTTTTCCCGGCCGTCTTCCCCACTACCATCTCCAGTGATAGGGAAACATCTTATGGATCTCGCGTCGCTGATCGGCATCTTCTTCGGGGTGGGCATGATCCTGTGGGGCAACCAGCTGGAAGCGGGCGAGATTACCAAGCTGGTGGGACTTCCGGCGGCCATGATTGTGTTGGGAGGCACCTCGGGGGCCGTCATGCTCCAGTTTCGGCCCCAGACGCTGATCGGCGCCGTGCTTGGGCTGAAATCGGTTTTCCTGGGCCACAAGGTGGACCAGCTGGGCATGATTGCTCAGATCGTCGACTTCGCCCGCCGCGCTCGCCGCGAGGGAATTCTGGCCCTGGAGAAAGAGATCCCCAACATCACCGACCCCTTCTTCAGCAAGGCGCTCAGTATGGCGGTAGACGGCCTAGAACCGAAAACGCTCTTCGAGACGATGGAAACCGAGATGGCGACGGGCGAAGAGGAATGGAGGGAGAAGTCCGAGGTCTGGGAGGCGGGGGGCGGGTACCTTCCCACGATCGGAATTATCGGGGCGGTTCTGGGCCTCATCGTCGTGATGCAGGACCTGTCGAACCTCAACGTGGTGGGCCACGGCATTGCCACTGCATTTGTGGCGACGATCTACGGCGTGGGGGGGGCGAACCTGATTGTCTTGCCCATTTCGGGCAAAATCAAGGCGATCGGCAAGTCGGTTACGAAATTCGAGGAAATGACCCTGAAGGGCGTCTTGCTCATTCAGGAGGGCATCAACCATTCGATCATCGAGGAGGAGTTAAAGGGGTACCTCGATGAGAAAACCCGGGCGAGGCTTACGGGCAAGGAAGGCGCAAGTCGTTAGGATCGCGGGAGCATTGGTTATCCGCGGCGTCCTTGCTCGACTCGCGAAGGAGGTTGCGCCATGGCCCGGAAGAAAGCGCCGGAGAAAGGGCCCAGTCACGAACGGTGGCTGGTCTCCTATGCGGATTTCATCACCTTGCTCTTCGCGGTTTTTGTCGTCATGTTCGCCACGAGCAACAACAGCGACAAAGGCAAGAGAGAGCAGTACTCGCAGGGGTTCCGAGCCGCTTTCGACAGTCCCCTGATGATTTTCCCCGGCCTCGCCAGTTCGAGGCCCAATCCGCTCCCCGACACCCAGGTCGGTCTGGACCCATTCACCGTAGTGACCGTAAAGGTCGACGACGGCAGCCCCTTGACCCCCGTATCTCCGACGCCCTTGGTGAAGGAGCCGCCCGAAGACGATAGCGAGGAGGACTGGGATAGTCCGGGCGACACCTTCGAGGGCGCCTTGGACACCCCTTCCTCCTCGACGGCGCCCGTCGAGCCGCTTGTCGACCGCGGTCCCAAGGTCCGCGACCCGAATCCCATTTTCCATGAGGGGGAGGAGCAGTTGCGGGAAGTGTTCGTCAGCCTCAAGGAGCAGTTGGAGAAGGAGTTGGCTCAAGGGGTTGTCGAAATGAGCAAGGAGGAGCGGGGCATCATCATCACCCTGGGCGAGGCGGGTTTCTTCGATTCCGGTTCCGCCTCGCTCAAGTACAAGTCGCTCGAAACGATCGATCGAATCGCGAAAAAACTCTATCCTTTCATGCAAAAGGGAATGGCGGTTCGCATCGAGGGGCACACCGACACCGTGCCGGTGGCCGTGTCGCGCGCATTCCGCAACAACATGGAACTCTCCACGGCGCGGGCGAACTCCGTCTGGCTTCGCCTGGTCACGTACCATGAGTTCCCAGGCGGACGCCTCTCCACTTCCGGCTACGGCGAATACCACCCCATTGCGCCGAACGACACGGAGGAGGGGCGAGCGCGCAATCGTCGGGTGGACCTCGTCATTCTCACCAGCACTTCCTCGAAACTCGAGCCCCAAGCCTAGCGAAGACGGTCCGGGCGCCCGCCCCCGGCGTCGTCCGTTGTGGCACAGCCGCCCCTCGGCTGTGAAGGCTGATGATCGTCACCGTGACCCTGAACCCATGCATCGACCTCAATCTCGAGGTGGCGGATCTCCCTTTGGGGGGCGACGACATGGCCCGTGAGGCGCGCCCTCTGCGCGCCCTCGCCCAACGCAAACGCCCCGGAGGCAAAGGCGTCAACGTTTCGGCCGTCCTGCATATTCTGGGCGTCAAGTCCACGGCCGTCGTTCTTCTGGGAGGCCCGGGGGGCGAGGAATTCCAGAGGCTGGCCGGCGAGACCGGGAGTCTCAGTCTCCGCGTTGTCCCGGCGCCCGGCAACACGCGCACCAACATCGTCATCACCTCGCGGCGCGACGGACGACACCTGAAGGTCAACCAACCGGGAGCGCAAGTGGGTCCGGAGGAGATCGACCGGGTCCGCGAGACAATCGACTCGCTGGTCGGCCCAGGGGACGCGCTGGTTCTGGCCGGGAGCCTCCCGCCGGGGGCGCCAACCGGAACGTACGCCGATCTCATCGAGCGATTTCGCGCTCGCGGGTGCTGGGTCGCCCTGGATTCCGACGGCGAGGCTTTCCGCGAGGGGCTCCAGGCGAGACCGCACGTCCTGAAGCCGAACCGCGAAGAGCTCGGTCGGGTCACGCGCTTTGCCCTCCACCCCGAAAGCGCCATCCTCGAGACCGCCCGGCGCGTCGTCGGCGACGCGCCGGACACCGTATGCCTGGTCACGGACGGCCCCCGACCCGCCTACCTCGTGACCGCGGCGCACCGTCTCAGAGCGACCCCTCCCCCGGCGCAC
>DATKZW010000066.1:0-2184 GCA_035527775.1 Sumerlaeia bacterium
CCTGGGCGGCGCGACTGAAAATCGCGGCTCGGCAAAACGCCAAGACGGCGCCAAACGCAAGCGTCCCAAACCGCGCCGCATGCGCCTTTGGCGCCTCCGACGCCGGTTCTTCGCTCTGCCCGGCCGCGTCGCCCGCCACGAAGGCGTCGTCACCGTCACCCTTCTCGGCCTGGGCGAAACGCTGCGGCGCGAGTTCGAACGGATCTTCCTGACGATCTGCCAGTGCTGAGCCGCCCCGGCCGCCCGCCTCACCCCCCCCTGACGCAGACGCTGCAGAAAGCGGCCGGGAGAACTGCGCCGAAAACACGGTGAAATCCCGCCCAAAGCCGCGATCCCCGCCCGACGAGGGCCGAATCGCGGACGAAAGCCGCGGCGAAAAGCCTGCGCGCCGCAAAACCACCCCCGCCGCGCCCCCCGAGACGCCGCATCGCTCCAGGCGTGAAGGATTGAGGGGAACCCAAGGGGCCTGAGATTCCTGTTGGCTTCCCGGGAAGAGTGGCATAGGATAAGAAACGTGGGATCGGCGGCCGACCGTTGCTGCGCCGGTGGGAGCCCTCGGCGTCGCCCTGTCACGATCCCCGATGGAAGTCCAACGATGGCTCGACCCCCATTCGTTCATCTGCACACGCATAGCCAGTACAGCCTTCTCGACGGCGTGAGCCATTTCGGCCCCCTCTTCAAACGCGTTCGCGAGATGGGCATGGACGCCGTCGCGCTGACCGACCACGGGAACCTCTTCGGGGCCCTGGCTTTCTACAAGGAAGCGCCCAAACACGAGGTGCGGCCCATCATCGGTTGCGAACTGTACCTCTCGCCGACGACCCTTGCCGATCGCACGTCCACCGAGGCGCGCCGCGTGCGCCAGCACTTGGTTCTCCTGACAAAAGACTTCACGGGGCACGAGAATCTCTGCTACCTCGTCTCGAAAGGCTATCTGGAAGGCTTCTACTACCAACCCCGCATCGACAAGGAGCTGCTGGCCGAGCGCAAGGAGGGGCTGATAGCGCTTTCGGGGTGCCTGTCGGGCGTCATCTCCGATTACCTGCGCGAGGGGCGTCGCAAGGACGCCGAGCGGGCGGCGGACGATTTCGCCCAGATCATGGGGCCGGATCACTTCTACATCGAGCTCATGGACCACGGCTTGCCGGAGCAGAAAACGGTCAACCAGCAGCTGCTCGAGATTGCCAGACGCACCGGGCTGCCGGTCGTGGCGACGAACGACTCACACTACATTTACCCGGGAGACGCGAAGACCCAGGACCTCCTGCTGGCGATCGGCACCGGCAAGACGCTCGAAGAGCAGAAGCGCTTCCGCTTCGCCGTCGAGGAGTTCTATCTGAAATCCCCGGAAGAGATGAGCCGGCTGTTCGGGCACGTTCCGGGCGCCCTGGAGAACACGGTCGCCATCGCCGAACGTTGTCAGTCCGAGATCAAACTGGGGCAGAACCTGCTGCCGGAGTTCAGGCCGCCGGACGGGAAAACGCCCGAGGCTTACCTGCGTGAGTTGGTTTTCAAGGGCATCGAGGGGCGCTACGGCGAGGTCACGGCGGCGCTGACGGAACGGGCGAACTCGGAGATCGACGTTGTCGCCAAGACCGGGTTCATCTCGTATTTCCTCGTGGTCTGGGATTTCGTGCGCCACGCGCGCGAGAAAGGCATTGCCGTTGGGCCGGGGCGCGGTTCAGGGGTGGGCAGCGTGGTGGCTTACACGCTGGGGATTACCGACCTGGATCCGATCGAACACGGCCTGATCTTCGACCGGTTTCTGAACCTGGACCGCGTGAGCGCGCCGGATTTCGACGTCGATTTCTGCCCGTTGCGGCGCGAGGAGGTGATCGAGTACGTCCGCGAGAAATACGGCAAGGAGAACGTCGCGAACATCATCACCTTCAACACCATGAAGGCGAAGGCGGCGGTGCGCGACGTGGGGCGGGTCATGGGCATGCCCCTCAACGTGGTTGACCGCGTGGCCAAGATGATTCCCGAGGGTCCGAAGGTCACGATCGAGAGCAGTCTGGCAGATTCGCCCGACCTTCGCGATCTTCATGATTCGGACCCCCAGATCAAGGAACTCCTGGACCGCGCCATGCGCATCGAGGGTTCCGTGCGCCAGCCCGGGATGCACGCCGCCGGCGTGGTCGTGTCCAAGAGACCCCTGATCGAGACCCTCCCGCTCTACGTTCA
>DATKZW010000067.1:0-10553 GCA_035527775.1 Sumerlaeia bacterium
AGGAGATCCAGACAGTCATGGACAAACTCAACAATCGACCGAGGAAAGCGCTTGGCTTCAAGACGCCCAACGAAGTATTCTTCGGGGCCACACCACCTGTTGCACTTGGGAGTTGAATTCAGGCACTACTCCGCCGCCGCTCCGCCGCCTTATGCCACTTGATCCCGGTCCGCCGGGCTGTTACCATCGTCCGACGCTTGGGAAGGGAAGCGGGAAACGCCCGGTCCGTTGGGCGAGTTTCCAGCCGGTTTCCGGCGGCGGGCCTAAACTCGCGCGGGCGCGCGGGGGCGGCGGGAGTCCTTCGTGAATAGCGGATCCGAGAGAAAGATGGAGAAGAGGCAGGATGCGGCGGGTGCGCGGCCGGCGCGCCGGCTGCCGCTCGAGATCTACGGCCTTCTCCTCCTGGCGGGTCTCCTGCGCTTTGGCAACGTCGGGGCGAAGAGTCTTTGGGTTGACGAAGCACGGTGGTATTACAGCAACCAGAGACC
Organism: Sumerlaeia bacterium; assembly: GCA_035527775.1. GTDB lineage: Bacteria > Sumerlaeota > Sumerlaeia > UBA8349 > UBA8349 > DATKZW01. The sequence goes on from DATKZW010000067.1 coordinate 489, forward strand.
CCTCGCCGCGATCACCGATCTTTGCCGCGAGAGCCACTACCCGCCTCTGCGCGAGTATCTCCTGCACTTTCTTGGAAACGTCCCGCGTGCGCAGCTGGAGGCCTCCATTCGCGCGCCCTCCGCGCTGGCGGGGACCCTTATGGTCCCGCTCGTCTTCGCCCTCGGGCGGCTCCTGTTCGGCTGGGAAGCCGGTCTGTGCGGGGCTCTTTTCCTTCTGATTCACCCCTGGCAAATCCTGCATTCCCAGGACAGCCGGATGCATGTCGTCTTCCTTTTCCTGGCGACTCTGACGCTCTACCAGCTCTGCCGCCTCCTGTACCGAGCGCCGTCAGAGGGCAAGGGACAACAACGGGGCGCTCCTCCTTCGACCGAACCTGGGACAGAGGGGGCCGAGGATCTCGAGGATGTCAGAGAGTGCGCCCCCGCCGAGGCCGGGAGGGAGCGCGCGCAACCCGAACGGCCGACTGCCGGCAATGGCTGGCGAACATGGGCAGATTGGGCCTTGTGGGGCGCCGCGATGGCGCTCTATTCCTATTTCACGTACATCGTGGCCTTAGCTTTCATTGCGTTTGCCGGCATCATTGGCGCCGAATGGGCGCGGCGTCTCCGCCGGAGAGAACGGCGGCCCGACGCCCATCGCTTACTGGCGAGGGCGGCCCTGGCCGCGGCCGTAAGCCTCATTCTCTACGCCCCCTGGCTTCGGACCGCCCTCCGGACCACTTCGCTCTACACGCCGGAGAGCGACGCCGGCGTCGCCTACGAAGCGCCCCCGTCGAATGCGGAGACCGGTCCGTCCGCTCCGGCCGGGGAAGCGTCCCCGCCCTCTTCGCCTCTCGCCCAGAACTTGCCGCCCCCCGCTTCGCCGCCCCCTCCATCGCCCGCCGAGAGCCCGTACGCCACGCATTTCAACCTCAACTACGCCAAACGCCTCCTCTCCGACCTCGGCGGTCGCAACCCCATCGGCGCGGGCGTTGCCTTCGCGCTCGCGGCGGTCGGCCTTGTCGGCGCGGCGGTGCGCCGGCCTTCGCGCCTCGCCGCGCCGATCTCGTGGTTCCTAGCCCCCTTGCCGCTTCTCCTGGCAACCGAGGCGGGGCATTTCTTCCCCACTCGCTACCTGCTCTTCTACCTGGCGATCTACGCGCCCCTCGTCGGCTATGGCGCGGCTTTGGTTATTAAGGGTCTTCGGCGTCTGGTTGCGGCGCGCGGAAGGGTCCGGCCGCCTGCCGCCAAGGCGACGGCCGCGTGCCTGGTCCTGGCGCCGCTCTTGATCCCCGAAGCGTTCGCCCTCGTCGACTACTACGGCGCGGAAAAACAGAACTGGCGCGACGCCGTCGCCTTTCTCGAACAACACATGGGCGACGGCGACCTCCTCATCGTCGGCGATCACTGGGCCAAGTACGCCGTTCGGGCCTACCGCGACCCCCAAGTCAGGCTTCGCGTCGCCTACCCGCGCGACTATTCTCTCGGCGAATTCGTCGAGCAATTCGAGAGCCAACCGAACGTCTGGTACGTCCATTGGGCCGTCCTGCCCGCCTACATCGACCGGATCGTCTCGAGCCGCATGCGCGAGGTTCACGTCTTCCCCGGCATCCTCGGCAACGTGCGCGTTCTGCGGAAGAATGCGCCGACCGTTGCGCAGCCAGGAGGGTAGAACGGGAAAATGCTCGAGAAGCCGGATTCATCCCGCGAAGAGAACCGACCATCGTCCGAGGTCTCCAAGGGGCAAGGCAGTCGCGACACAGGCGCATTCTTGGGGGCGCCGACATCCTCACCGTTCCCGCCAAGCTCCTCAACACGGTCGTCGACCACCCGCTCTCGGACGCCGGAATGATCGCCTTCGACGCCGACGCCCGGGTCTTTTCCGCCTGAAACGGACAGCTGCAGGAGTTCTTTCGATAAGGAGTCGGCGGATCTCTCACGGGCGCTCTCGGGCGGCCCTTCCCTACTGACGCAGGTTGCGCAGGAGGCCGAGAAGCCGCTCGGGGAGGTGGGCGTAGCGGCGGACCTCCGTGACGCGGCCGCGGCCGGCGCGGGCCAAACGGTAGCAGCAATCGCGGTCCATGTTGTGGTCGAGAGTCATGAGGACCTCGAGCCGTCGAAACAGACGCGCCGCGGGCTCCGGGTCCCCGCCTTCGGTGTGTTTGCCGTCCGTGAGCAGAATGCCGACCTTGACGGGGGCGCGTCCCCGCCGCAGTTGCTCGGCGCCTCTTCTGAGACCCGCTTCGATGTTGGTGTAACCGAGCATGGGGGCGTCGAGAATCGCGAGAATCGTTTCCTGGGGCGTCATTTCCCGGCCCAGGGGTTTGAGTGCGCGAGCCGTCGACCCGAAAGCGATCAGGGAATAGGCCTCGGCCCGAAGCCGCAAGGCCAGGACCGCCGCCCCGACGGCGCTGAGAGCCAGCTTGCGACCCGTCATCGAAAGACTCGTGTCGATCATCATGACGAGATTGAGCGGCTGCTCCTCGCGGGTTTGGACGACGATATCCTCGGGCTTGAAATCCGAGACCACGGCGGCCCGCTCCAGCGTTTCAAGCAGATCGATCTCGCCCGCGCCCGTCTCCGTCCATGGCGCGCGCGCCGGGCGGGTCTTGCGGCGGAAATGACGGATGGCTTTCAGCGTCCGGCGCAGGATGCCCTCGACGGCCATCTGGCGAAGGGCGTGGAGCTCGACCGGGGTGCGCGTCTTCAGCTTCTTGAGTTCCTGGTACTGAACCGCCAGCTGCCAGAGCGGATCGTCGGCGTCCGGACCGTCGCCCTGGCTTGGCGCGAAGCCGAATTCCGTCCAGTCGATCTCCTGGCTTGGGTCGCTCGTCAGACCGCGTCGCGAGGGGAGCGCGGAAATCGTTAAGAGAGAAGGAGTTTTTTTTTAGATTCCTCGCAGATCTCTCGCACGACGGCTTCGGCGCTCTGGCCGCTTTCCTCGGCGATCTCGATGCGGTGGAGGAGCGAGACGAGGGCCGCCTGCTCGAGCCCGGCCAAGCCGCCCAAGCGCGCCGCGACGTCGACCATGCCCATCGCTGCGCGCACGCTGGCGCCGCGGCGCACCTTGGGATGCGAGCGCGTGAGCCGCATGAGAGACACCGCGCGACGGATCAGTTCGTCGAGGTCCTTGGCGTCGCGGGCGTGAATGTTTCGCCGCACGATTTCGATCTCCTCTTCCTCGCTCTGATAGTCGAGTTGAACGAACTCGAAGCGGTCGACCAGCGCCTCGCTCAGGTGGGAGGTGGCAACGAACTCCACGGGATTCTGCGTGGCTACGATGAGGAAGGAGTCCTCGGCCGGCACCTCGCCCAGCTGCGGCGCCACGACCCGCCGTTCTTCCATGGCGGGCAGGAGGACGTTCTGCACGGACTCGGGCATGCGATTGATCTCGTTGATGAACAGAACGCCGCCCGACCGCATGGCGCGAACAAGAGGCCCCTCGATGAAATACTCGCGCTGGTAGCCCCCCTTCAGCACCAAGGCGGGATCGAACCAGCCCGTCATCTTCTGCTCGGTGTAGCGCTCATCGCCGTCGACGCGGAACATCTCGCGCCCGAGATGCGACGCCAGCGCCTCGGCCAGCGCCGACTTCCCCACGCCGACCGGCCCCTCGAGCATGAGGTTGCGCCCCGCCGACAGGCACGCCAGCGCGAGCCGAATCTCCACCCCGCGTCCGACGATGCCCGAGTCGCATTGGATTGCATCCACGGGGTCCGCTGCCATCTTTCCCTCAGGAAACGCCCGATTGGCTCACATCGCGGCCGCTCGGAACCGAGCGGCGCGCCGCTGGGAATCCTCCACGAATTCCCTTCGGACTGCAACCTTGTTTTCCCGATTGCGCCATTTCCAAGCTCAGGCTGTTCTCCCCCGGTCACGGCCCACGCTCTGGCTTGTCGGTCCGCTCGCCGAGTTCTTGCGGTCCCTTGGGAGACGCGGATCTCGCGCGACGGCGATTCCTACCGGTCAGGAGCGGCGCCGCCCGCAAAGGGCGGGCAAGAGGGACGCCAGATCTGCTCGGCAGAGAGAGCCAGGCGCTCGGCGGCGTCCCAGGCGACGGCGACGCCGGCGAGACCGCCGATGTCGTGCGCGTCGGAGCCCGGCGCGAACCGCGCGCCCTCCTCGGCCAGCATCGCGAGGAAATCGATGTACTCGCTGACAAAGGCATCACTATAGCGTCCGCCGCGCGCCACCATGCAGCAGTTGATCTCGATGGCCGTGTCCGTTTCGCGAGCGGCCTGACCGAGCTCGCGAACGAGGGACTCGGGCACGGCGCGCATCGAGTCGAAGGGCGGCCAGCCGCGGTTCTCGTAATCGGAGGCACCGAACCAATAGGGGTGCACGAGGACCTGGACGAGAGGGTCCTCGCACGTCTTGAGGTGGTGGCGATGCTGGATCTCGACGATCTTCCTGAGATCGTACTCCTCAATGAACGAGTTGTGAATGCCGCCGATGGCGAACTGGAAACCGTACTCGTCGCGGACCTCTTCGCTGAAGGCAAAGCCTTCGTCCGGTCCGGTGAAGTTGAGTTCGACGGCGAAGAAGACTTCCAGCGCCGGGTCCTCGAGGGCCTGGATGTCCCTCTTGATGGGAACGTGCAGGGCGAGTCGATCGAGGGAATTCAGATGGTCGGCGATGGCGATGGACCCCATCCCGAGCCGCGCGCACTCGCGGACGATGGCGGGGACCTCCATCGTCTCGTTGGCGCAGCCGAGGTACTTGGTGTGGATGTGAAAGTCGTATTTCAGCCGCTCCATTTGGCGTCTCCTTGTTGTTCCTGGCCCGCGAATCGCGCGAACCGGGCGAACCCCCGGCGGTCGTCCGGCCATCTGACGGGCCGCTCGCCTGGGACAAGGTAGCATGACCAGCCCCCGACAGCGCAAGCTGAAGGGAGGCCGCCCGCGATTTCACCCGCGATTTTACCCGCGATTTTTTTCTTGACAACGCGTTTCCGCGCCTGGATTATGCGCATAACGGATAGCGGGATCCGCCCGTTGAAACATACGCGCCGTTCCGCGCCTTCCCGGGCGCACGGTCACGAAGGAGTGAGATCCATGAGAGGACAGAACATGAGAAGACAGAAGGAGACTCCACGCCGCAGGGCCTTCACGCTCATCGAGCTTCTGATCGTGGTGGCCATCATCGCGATCCTGGCGGCTATCGCGGTCCCGAACTTCCTTGAAGCCCAGGTGCGGGCGAAAGTCTCGCGCGTCAAGTCCGACCTGCGCTCCGCCGCCACCGCCCTCGAGGCCTACGTCGTGGACCACGGCCGCTACCCCGACATCGAGGGCGAGCCGTACGGCTATCTGCAGTACATCTATATGCTCTCCACGCCGGTCGCCTATCTCACTTCCACGATGCTGCGCGACCCGTTCGTCCCGCAGCCCTCGATCTTCGCTTCCTCTTCGGTCTATTCGGAATGGAACGCCACGTATTGGTACGTCACGTTTGAGGGCCAATGGGGGCAGTCCTGCCTCCCGTATGACTATCACCCCAAGGGCTATTGCGTGCACAGCTACGGGCCCGACCGCATTCAGGGTCTCGAGTACCAGTCGTCCGACGTGTTTCGGCAGGGCATGGCGCGGTTCCCTTACTCCTACGAGTATCTCCACGACGACGTGACGGCGTGGAACATGATTTACGATGCGACAAACGGGACGAAGAGTCTGGGAGACGTGGGACGGTTCGGCGGCGACCTGAACTGCCCGTTGACGCCGGGCTGGTGACGGAGACGCCCGCCCCGCGCCTTCCCGGACGCACGGCCAGGAAGGAGTGAGATCCATGAAAGGAGTGAGATCCATGAGAGGACAGAACATGAGAGGACAGAGCATGAGAGGACAGAAGGAAACTCCCCGCCGCAGGGCCTTCACGCTCATCGAGCTGCTCATCGTGGTGGCCATCATCGCGATCCTGGCGGCTATCGCCGTGCCGAATTTCCTCGAGGCGCAGGTGCGGTCGAAAGTCTCGCGCGTCAAGTCCGACCTGCGCTCGCTGGCAACCGCTCTCGAAGCCTACAGCATCGACGCCAACAGCTATCCAGGCGGATGGCACGTCCACTGGCCGACGGATCCCAGCTGGCAGTACGAGATCCCTTCGGCCGGCTACGTGCTCTCCACCCCCGTCGCCTACATTACCCAGGCGCAGCTGCGAGATCCCTTCAGACGGGCAGGGACGACCTACGCGGATTTCTACCAGCTCACCACCGGGAGTGACACGAACGCGAACGGCTACTACGACGGCAGGGAATGGCCGAGAAACTGTTTCGCCATTGTGTCCATGGGACCCAACCACGAAGACGACACGTGGATCGGCGCCTATCCCTGGGTGGACGTCGCCACGAACCCCACTTACGACCCCACAAACGGCACGCTGAGTTTGGGCGACATCTACCGCTGCATGCCCAGGCCGCCGATCAGTTGGGTCAAGCACGGCGCGCGCCACTCGGCCACCGACGCTTATTCAGAATAGACGCCTCTTGTGAGTGGGGGCCTCGCGCGGCGGCGGACGACAAGGGCCATTGGGCGCTGCCGGCGGTCTGACTCGGTTGCGTTGCGGGTGGGCGTTGCGGGACCGCCCACGAGGGCGATGGCGATTACCAGCACGCAAGAGAGAGCGCGATGGCGGCGAAGAGAAGAAGCGCAGGGAGGACGTGGAACGGCAAGGCGTTCGGCGCGGCTCATTTGGCTCTGCTGCTCCGCGATTGTCTCGGTCGTTGTCCCAACATGGGGAGGCGACGGCGGAAGCAAGCCGATTTTCGCACGGAAGGACGTGGCGGCCTACAAGCCGATCGGCGCCTCGCGCTGCTTTCGCCAAATCTGCCTGGAGTACAACACGCCGACCCGCGCCAAGCAGCGCTATGCGGAGGAAGAACTCCGCTCCTTCTTCTCGAAGTGCGATCCCGTCGCCTACGCCAAGTTCTGCAAAGACATCCATCTCGACGCCGCCCTGATGCTCGCCGTTCCCCAGGGCGGGTACACGACGTACCTCCAAACGAAGGTCGGCGAGCCGTATCCGTACCTGAAGGAGTATGATCGCGATTTCTTCGGCGAGACGACCCGCGAGCTGCACAAGCAAGGCATCGCCTGTCTCGGCTACATCATCATCGGCTGGAACATCAAGTACGGCAACGAACACCCGGAAGTCTCATTTGGGAACCCGCTCGGGCCCCTCATCTGTCTGAACTCGCCCTACACGGATCTCATCATCGAGTACTCGCGCGAGGTCCTGACGCACTATCCGATCGACGGCCTTCGTTACGACATTCTCGATCAGCCCGCTCAGTGCCGCTGCGCCGACTGCCGGAAGTTCTACAAAGAGCTTTTCGCCGACGAGATGCCCGAGGAGTGGCCGGACTGGCGCCGGCGCAAGCGGTTCCGCATGGAGAGCGTCACGCGGTGCATGAAGCGCATCTACGAAGCGTGCAAGGCCGTGAAACCGTCGGTCGAGATCTGGCAGAACTGGTTCAACGACAACTACGCCTGCGATCTGCGCGCGTCGAAGTGCGTGGATCTTGCGTATCTCGAATTCGCGGACCCTTTCCGCGAGCTATTCCTGAACGGCGTCTTCAACAAGGGGGCGGTCATTACCGGAAAGATCCTGGAGGATCACCGGGCCCGCCGGCTTTGTCTGGTCTTGGGCGGGCGGTGCTACTCTTACTTCGAGGTGAACGGCGCCACGGCCCTGCCGGACAAGACCGACTGGTTCTACCAGGATCTCGCACCGTTCTACGCCATGGTGGAAGAGACCGAGCCCTATCTCATTGGCGCCAAACCCGTGCCCTACGCCGGCGTGGTCTATAGCGAAGCGACGCGATTCCGCTACGACGGCTATAGCCGCCAGCCGCACATGGCGCTGCTGCGGCGCCTGACGGAGCCTTATCTCGCGCGGAGTTTGCCGCTGGAGTTCATTGCGTCGGAGCATCTGGCGCGACGCGATCTTTCGCAGTTCAAGCTGCTCGTCCTTCCCGAGTCGTCGGGCTTGGACGGCGACGCCCGGAGCGCGTTGTGCGCGTACGCTCGCCGGGGCGGGCAACTCCTGATCGCCGGCCCCGCCCTCCTTTTCGACGAGGCCGGCGCGATGCGCGAAGACTTCTCCCTCGCGAGGGAGATGGGCGTATCTTACGCGGGCGGCCCGCAAGGCCCGGAATCGGTCTCGCCGCAATGGAAGTGGAGCAACCTGAAGATCGGCGGCCAACGCGCCGCTTTCGCCGTCTCCGAGCCGGGAACCCGGACCTTGAACGTGTGGATGCGCGAGCCGGGGACCCGAATCGACCGGATTCTCCTGACTAGGAAGGCCGACTGCATCCCTTCCGGAGTCGGGCCCGCGGCGGGGACCTTGCAGAACGGATTTTGGCCGGAGTCGGACGGGACGATCGCTTTCGAAGCGGAGGATTTCAAAGAACGCGTCAACCGAGGCCCCGCTCTCTGGGAAGAACGCCGCGACCGGCAAGGCTTCGCCGGAACGGGTTTTCTCCAAGCTCTGCCGTTCGACGCCGCGGCCATGCGAGAGAATTACGAGGGCACATCGGCCGAGTTGCGCTATCCCGTCCGCATCGATTCGCCCGGAACGTCGTATCTGTGGATCCGCGAGTTGTGCGACACCGCGGGTCAGGATTCCGTGCATGCGGGTCTCGACGGCAAAGGCATGATGAGCTTCGACTTCAAGCTGGATACGGCGGGATTCCTGGCGGGCAAGGGCGTCGGCGGCGCTTTGCCGCCGATCCGCCTCGACCGCGAAACGACCCTGCCTCTCCAGCGAATTCAAGGCCCCGTCACGATGGTTCGCGCGGTCGACGGGGCAACGATCCTGACGGGCGTCGAGGGGGAGAGGCATGTCCCCCTCTTACACGCGCGGCGATTCGGCAAGGGAAAGATTGTCTATCTCGCCGCTTCCCGCGACGTGGGGTTGGTGCGCGCCACGATCGACGAGGTCATCGGTTCGGTCCCCGTCGCCGTTTCACCTCCGGAAAAGCAAGCGATCCTGACGCGCCAAGACAACAAGGGCCGCTGGATCCTCCACCTGATGGACGACGGCGCCTGCACGGTGAATATCGGCCGGGAATTCGCCGCGCCCTCGAGAATCGTCGAGCAGCGCCCCCCGGACGGATGGCAATGCGAGATCGTCCGAACACCGAACGGTCTGCGAGTCCGCGTGAGCGGAAACGCGAGGGATCGCTTGCTGGCGCTCGAATAGACCGGGTCTTTCCAGTTCCTCGCCTGGGCGCAATGCATCGGCCGAAGCGCCGTCGGCGCGTTCGCCAACTTCCTCTTCGCCGCGCGCAACCAAAGCGTCATTGCATATTCTCGGGTCTTGCGTATAATCGTCGGAACAGCCGGCCCCGTCGGCGAACACTCCGAGGAACGCCGCGCGCCGGCAAGGAGAGACGAGACGCATCATGGCTTTCGACCCAACCCGGAAACTGACGCGCGGGAACCTGAAGGACCTGCCGCCTCTCTGCACCGACGGCGCTTGGGGAACCGAGATGATTAGGCTCGGCGCCCAAGCCGGCAAGATCTGCGACATCTGGAATCTGGACGCCCCGGAGAAGGTTCTGTCGATCCCCAAGGCGTACGTGGACGCGGGCGCGCAGGTCGTGCTCACCAACACCTTCAGCAGCAATCGCATCATGCTCGCAAGCCACGGTCTAGCGGACCGCGCGGCCGACGTCGCGCGGGCGGGCGCCGAAATCTCGAAGCGCGCGGCCGAGGGACACGCCTACGTTTTCGGCTCCATCGGCCCGTGCGGCAAGATGGTCATGATGGGCGAAGTCAGTCCGGAAGAGGTGGAGGAATCGGCGGCCGAAGAAGCGTCTGCTCTGGCCAAAGGGGGCGCAGACGCCGTCGTTATCGAGACGCAGACCGACCTGGTCGAGGCCGAGGCCGCCTTGCGTGGCGCCCTGGGCGCCTGCGATCTCCCGGTCGGCGTTTCCTTCACGTTCGATTCGGGAGCGGACCATGACCGCACGATGATGGGCGTGAGCATCGAGCAAGTCTATGAAATGGCCCGAACGGCGGGCGCGGCTTTTGTGGGCGCCAATTGCGGCGTTGGGATTGAGACGTTCGTAGGCATCGCCGGGAAATTCGCCGC
>DATKZW010000068.1:0-4830 GCA_035527775.1 Sumerlaeia bacterium
AGGCGGGAAAGAAGTCGCGCCCTCTTAGGCGCCAGTCATGGCTCCGCTGGGGCAAGCCCAGCGACGGCCTGATCTTGACGGGCTGGAACTTGGCGAAGGGAGCGGAAGCGAGATGCGCCCAGATCATCCATCGGGACAATTTGGTCGTGATCCAAGGCGACCGAGGATAGCCTTTGGCAAGGGCGCATCTCCCGCTGAGGCGCAGAGGAGAGGAAGACAGCAGGCAGCAAGTTCCAGAGAGACAAGAGCAATGACCATTTCTCCCGAACAGGTCGAGGCTTGGCTCAAGGCCAAGGAAGACGAGCACGTCGAGTTCAAGTCTGCGGAAACCCGGTTCGACAGTCGGGAGAGTACCGCATACACGTGGTCGGCAAGACGAAAGCCGGTAGGTGGTATCCGGGGCCTTCTGCCGAGACGGAGGACGGCGAACGGTGAATCCGACCCAGTGAACGTTGACTGGCAGCAGGGCGAAGGGGGGAAGAGAAAACGCAAAGGAAAATTCAAAAAGAATATATCCCCCGCCCCTAGTCTTTGTGAGGCGTCGTGTAAGCTCTTGAAAATGAGTGATATGCGAATAATCCCCATCGGCCAGGAAAGCACAAAAAAGGATATATTCCGCTTCGCCGGGCGCGTAATTTTGTCGCACTCGCGTGCCCCTAGAAAACGCGAATGGAAGCCGAGATGGATCCCAAGAACGAGCTGACCGAACGCCTGGAAACGGCATTGAAGAATCTCCTCGCCGGGGAAGGCGTGGCGGGCGAACCGCCCGAAATCGTCGTCGAAGCCCCCCGCAACCGCGAGCACGGCGACTATGCGACGAACGTCGCCCTGCAACTGGCGCGCGCCCTCAAGCGCAATCCCATGCGGATCGCCGAAGCGATCCTCGAGCGTTTCGACGGCGAGGGGCTCGTCGCCGAAGCGACCGTCGCCAAGCCCGGCTTCATCAACTTCCGCATGGCGGGCGAGGCCGCGGCGTCGATCCTGCGCCGCATCGCCGAGGAAGGCCCCCGCTTCGGCGGCGCCCAGACGGGCGCGGGGCGGCGCGTCCTCGTCGAGTTCGTCAGCGCCAACCCCACCGGCCCCCTCCACATCGGCCACGCGCGCAACGCCGTGGTGGGCGACGTCCTGGCGCGCCTCTACGCCGCCACGGGCCATGAGGTCGTCCGCGAGTATTACTTCAACGACGCCGGGGCGCAGATGGACATGCTGGGCAACACCCTGCGTCTGCGCGTCCGCGAGCAACTGGGCCGTCCCGTCGAGTGGCCCGCGCCGGAGGTCGACGCCGAGACGGGCGAAGAGCGGGGCACGTACTACAAGGGCGGCTACATGATCGACATCGCCAAGGCGATGATCGAAGAACTCGGCCCCGAAGAAGCCAGCGCCGATCACCCGACGCAGTTCTTCACCGACTACGCCATTCGCCCGATTCTCAAGACCTTCGACGACGACCTGCGGGCCATGGGCATTCCCTTCGACAACTGGTTCCGCGAGAAAAGCCTTTACGAGGACGGCAAAGTGGCGCGCGCGATCGAGAACCTGCGCGAGCGCGGCGAGATCTACGAAGAGGGCGGCGCCACGTGGTTCCGCGCCACGCGCTGGGGCGACGGCCGCGACCGCGTCGTCGTGAAAAGCAACGGCGCCTACACCTACCTGATCGGCGACGTGGCCTACAACGAGGACAAGTTCTCGCGCAACTTCGACTGTCTGGTCAACCTCCTGGGCGCCGATCACCACGGGCAGGTCGCCAGCCTCATCGCCGCCGCCGAGGCCCTCGGCCACCCGAAGGAGAAACTGCGCTACGTCATTTATCAAATGGTCACGCTCCTGAGGGGCGGCGTGACGATGAAACTCTCGACCCGCGCCGGCGAGTTCATCACGCTCAAAGAGATGATCGACGAACTCGGCGTCGGCGTCGTGCGCTACTTCTTCGCCATGCGCTCGCCCGACGCGCAGATGGTCTTCGACTGGGACCTCGCCAAAGACACCTCGATGGACAACCCCGTCTACTACGTCCAGTACGCCCACGCACGCTGCCGCTCGCTCTTCCGCAAGGCCGAGGAAGTCGGTTGCCCGTTCCTCGGCGCGGAGAAAGCCGACCTCTCGCTTCTCGCGCATCCCGACGAGAGGGCCATCATCCAGGCGCTCGGGCGTTTGCCGGAAGTCGTCCATTCCGCGGCCACCGACCTCGCGCCACAAAGCCTCACCAACTATCTCCAGGAGACGGCGCAGCTGTTCCACAACTTCTTCACCAAGGGCAACAACGATCCCGCCCTGCGCATCATCATTCCCGACCAGCCCGCTCTCACCCAGGCGCGCCTCGCCCTCGTCGACGCCCTGCGCGCCGTCCTCGCCAACGCCCTCGGCATTCTGGGGATCGAGCCGATGGAAAGGATGTAGGCGGCCAGCGGCCGCGCGAAGGATGAAGGCGGAAGGCGGAGGGCGAAAGGCTGAAGGCGGAAGGATGAAGGCGGCCTGTGGCCGCGCGAAGGATGAATCTGCAGGCGGAGTGGGGGGCTTGTCGGCCCCCGATGCACAAGCCCCGCCTTCCGCGGCAAGAGGTCCGGGCCCGCAACGGCGCGGAGATAATTCCGATTACGGGAGCCCAATACAAGACCGACCGGTTCTAGAGAAAGAGAGACAATGCGTATGGCCAAGCGAAAACTAAGAGTGGGCGTGGTTGGCACGGGAGCGATCGCGCGCGACATTCATCTGCCCAACTGGCAGGAACTCCGGGAGGAGGGGCGCATCGAGATTGTCGCCGTATGCGACTTGATCGACGAGCGGGCCGTCGGCGCCCGCGAGAAGTTCGGCGCCGGGAAGTCCTACCGCAGCTACCGCAAGATGCTGCGCGAGCACGACTTCGACATCATCGACGTCTGCACGCAGAACCGCTGGCACTGTCCCGTGACGATCGCGGCGCTCGAGGCCGGGGCGAACGTCCTCGTGGAAAAGCCCATCGCCATGAACGCCCGGGAGGCCATGGAGATGGCGCGCGCCGCCAAGGCGCGCGGACGGCTGCTCATGACGGCCCAGCACATGCGCTTCGAGCCGCGGCACGAGAAACTCAAGGAGGTGGTCGACCGCGGCGACCTCGGCCGCATCTACCACGCCTCGGCCGCCTGCATGCGGCGGCGCGGCATTCCAGGGTGGGGCAAGTTCCACATCCAGAAAGAATCGCGCGGAGGGCCGCTCATCGACATCGGCGTCCACATCCTCGACGCGGTTCTGTGGATCACGGGGTTCCCCAAACCCATCTCGGTCTCAGGCAAGGTCTCGCGAATGTTCGGCGATCGCAAGGACCTGGTCAACGGCGAGTGGGGCGCCCCGTACCCCCTCGAGGAGTTCGACGTCGAGGACTACGCCACGGCGCTCATTCGCCTCGCCGGGGGCGTCACGCTGCACCTGGAGGTCTCGTGGGCGGCCAACATCCCCGACACCCGCGCGGGGATCAGCATCCTGGGCGACAAGGCGGGCGTCTCGACCAATCCCCTCGGCGTCTACGGCTACGAAAACGGCGCGCTCACCTCGACGACGTTCGACTGGCTGCCCAAGCAAAGCGCCCACCGCATGGAGATCCGCCACTTCACCGAGTGCGTCGAGAACGGCCGCCCCGTGCGCGTCAAACCCGAGGAATCCGTCATCGTCCAGAAGATCATCGACGCCGTGTACGAGTCGTCGAAGAAAAACAGGGAAGTCGCCATTCGATAGAGCGGAGAGGCCGGACCCGCGGGCGCGGGAAAGATCGTCAGTTTGACAGAGATTCAAGTTTGACAGGATTCACAGGATTTCCAAGATTCTCCTTCTGAATCCTGTCAATCCCGTGAATTCTGTCTGAAACAGCGCAGTCGACAACGATTCCGCCGAACTCGTTTTCAGTCGTCTCTTTGCGCCTTCACGGTTTCGCGCGAGTCCATTCCCAGCGCCGGGTTCGCCGTCTCATCTTCTTGGCTGAACACGGCTTCCAGAACATCAAGCCTCCGGTCCTTCGCCGCTCTTCTTTGATACCGATTTGACCATACTCTTGATGGCTTCCGTCAATTCCACCGGAAACATGACAACCGTATTCGCCGGACCCGCCCCAAGGCCGTCGACGCTCTGAAGCGTTCGCAGTTTCATCGCGCCGGGCGTCTGTTCCATAATGGCTGCGGCGGCGGCCAGATTGGTCGCGGCGATCTTATCCCCTTCCGCCTTTGTGATCGTGGCCCGTTTCTCCCGTTCCGCCGACGCCTGCCGCGACATGATTCGCTTCAAGTCCTCGGGCATTTCGATGTCCTGAAGACGAATGGAATCCAGGTGCAATCCCCAATCTTGGATGTGTTGCTCCACCACCTCGGCAATCCGCCTCTGAATCTGCTCTCGCTCCGACAAGAGTTCGTCCAGCGAAAGCCCGCCAATGACGTCTCGCAGGGTCGCCTGAGCGTACTGGGCAATGGCGAAGGCGAAGTCCTGAATCTTAATGACGGCCTTCTCCGGGTCGGCCACGAGGTAAAAGAGGACCCCATCAATCGCCGCCGGGACATTGTCCTTGGTGATTACCTGTTGGCTCGGAATGTTGAGAGTCAGCAGTCGCAAATCCACAAAACGGACATTGTCGATGAAAGGGATGATGTACATGATCCCCGGCCCTTTGACCGAGCGGAATCTGCCCAGTCGAAGCACAACGCCCCGTTCCCACTGCGCGGCGATGCGAATCCCGGAGATGAAGATTCCCCAAAGAACCGCGTAGAGGATCCAAATCACGGTTGCGGCGGTCTTCTGAGCGTCGGTTTCTCGCCCAATAATCCAGAAGAGCGCAAAGCCAACCGCCAGGACGGGAATGAGGAATAGAAT
>DATKZW010000069.1:0-4664 GCA_035527775.1 Sumerlaeia bacterium
GCCCCAACCGCTTGCCGCGCGCCCTGGCTTAACGAACCATCCCGTCCTCCGCCCTAATCCTCACCTGCCCTGACGCCACAACGCCATCTGGCCCCAGCCCCGGCCTGCCGCGCCGCCCGCAGGCAACAGCCGCCCGTCGCCCCATCCCGTCCCACCGGGCCGAAAGCGGCCGAAGAGACCTCCGCGAATCTCCTCCACCCGATCGCCCAGGCACAATCCTCCCCAAAACCCAACAGCCCCAGCGCCAGATCCCCACCTTCACCCCCAACCAAAGCCCAAGTTGCGGAATCGCTGACCCAGGCGTCTGACCCTTGCATGCGTCCGCGTTTTCTGATAGGAAGGAAGCGCCATGTTGAACCCTTCAGACACCGTCTTCACCTGTTCCCCCGGCGAGGACCGCGAGTTCTGGCGGACGGCCTGCGCGGAGCGCGACGCTCGGCCGGCCCGCCTCTGGAACGACGAAGAGATCGCCGCTCTGCGCGATTTCAACGCTCAGGCAGGAGCGCCCGACGCGGCGCTCGGCCAGATCGCCCGCCTGGCCGACCCGCGGACGCTCGTTGTCGTCGCGGGTCAGCAGGCCGGGCTTTTCCTATCGCCTCTCTACGTTCTCTACAAGGCCGTTGCGGCCGTCAAATGGGCCGTGCGACTCGAACGCCTTCTCGAGCGGCCCGTCATTGGGATGTTCTGGATCGCCTCCGAAGACCACGACCTTGAGGAAGTGCGCCACGTTCATTACCTCGATCGCGACGGGGGTCTGGCGCGTTGGACCTACGGCGCCGGAGATGAGTCGATTGACGCCCTCCAAGGGCGTTCCGTGTTCGATGTCCCTCTGCGCGGCGACCTTCTCGCCGGCTTCTTTGAAGAGATCGAGCAGAACGTCCATCGCACGGACGAGAAAACGGCGCGAATCGAGCAATGGCGGGCCATGGCCGAGGCGTCGGAGAGTTTCGAGGATTTCTTTGCACGCGGCATGGCGCATGTTCTTGGACGTTTCGGCCTGGTTCTCGTTCCTTCGGGTCTCGGGCCCATTCGTCGCCGCGCGGTCCCCGCGATCGAGCGGGAGATCGAGAAGCCCGGCGAATCCACCGCATGGGTCCAGCACGCCATCGAACAGAGTCGCGCTCGCGGCGCCGCCCCGCCCCTGCACCGCCGGGGGGACGAGGTGAATTTCTTCCTCTATCGCGACGGGCTGCGATGCAAAGTGACCCTCGGCGCCGCCGGCGAGTTCCTGGTGCACCATCCCGTCTCGGGCGAGATCCTCGAACGCGCCACGACGGACGGATTGCAGGGCGAGCTGGCCTCCAAGCCTGAACGCTTCAGCCCAAACGTCATCACGCGCTCCGTGGTCCAGGACGCCGCTCTCCCCGTTATCGCCATGCTTGCCGGCGGCGTCGAGCGCCAGTATCTCGCCCTCCTTCGCGACGTCTACGGCTTTTTCGGCGTCCCGCGGTCTCGGGTCCTTGTGCGGCCTCGCGCTCTCCTCATCGAGCCGTCCCTGGAGCGATACATGGAAAAGCACGGCGTCCCCGCCGACCTCCTCGCGCGGGAGGCATGGGACGAAGTCGAGGAGCGCATCGTTCGTTCGAGCGGCCACGGCGCCACCCTCGAGGCCCTCGAGGAAGTCCTCCGCAACAACGAAGCCGACTTCCGGCGCCTCGGCGAGCGCCTTGGCCGTCTCGCCGAGGTCCCCGCCGTGGCCAGCGCCATCGAGAAGACGGCCTCCGCAACGCGGAAGGCGATGCAGCGGCTCGAACAACGCGTCCGCGACGAGATCGAGCGGGAGCAGGAGGCGGGAGGCAATCACCTCCAGCGGCTTCGCGCCGCCCTACATCCCGATGGCAAACCCCAGGAGCGGGTCCTCGGGCCGTGTTTCCCCTTCCTGCTGAACCATGGCGAGAACCTGATCTCGTGGCTCGTCGAATCCCTGGACCTCGATGACGTCCGGGTGCAGCCGCTCTTTCTGAGCAACATCCGGGAATGAAATCTGTCGGGGACAGCTCGACCGAAAACGTCGAGCGCTGGGGGCTTGGCGCCGCTTTCGATCACGAGTGGCATCCCCTCTTCTTCGCGCCCAAGCGCCGGCGAGAGGCTTCGTCGCCATATAGGAAGCGTAGGAAGCGCCGAAGCCGCACCCCCGCGCCGCGAGAGAGCGGGACCCGCCAGGAAGGACGCCTTCGCGCATGAATGCACTGGACCCCGATGGACTCCCCGACCCGGGACCGATTCTCCGGAAGATCATCGCCGCCAAACACGAGGAGATCCAGGCGCTTCGGGCGGAGACGCCGCTCGACGACATGCGCCAACGCGCGCAGGACGCGCCGCCCCCGCGCGATTTCCGCTCCGCCGTCGCGGGGCCGCCCGGCGAGATTCGGCTGATCGCCGAGGTGAAAAAGGCGTCGCCCTCCAAGGGCCTTATCCGCGAGGATTTCGATGCCGTGGCCATCGCGCGGTCCTACGCGGCGGGCGGCGCGGCCGCGATCTCGGTTCTGACCGACGCGCGCTTCTTCCAAGGCTCCCTCGAGATCTTTCTCGCGGTGCGCGGCGCGGTCGATCTTCCCATGCTGCGCAAGGAGTTCATGATCGATCCCTGGCAGTTCTACGAAGCGCGCGCCGCCGGCGCCGACGCCGTGCTCCTCATCACGTCCATCCTCACTCCGGCCCAGCTCTCGGGATTCCACGACCTCGCGCGCGACCTCGGGATGGCGGTTCTCGTGGAGACCCATTCCGAGGAGGACGTTCGCCGCGCCATGAGCGAAATCCGCCCCACACTCCTCGGCATCAACAACCGCGACCTCCATGACCCGAGCTTCAAGACCGACCTGGAACACACGGCTCGCATGCTGCCTCTCGTGCGCGAGCTGGCGGGCGGGGACGCCGCGGCGCCCCGCATCGTTTCGGAAAGCGGCATCCACACACCGCGCGACGTGGCGCGCCTGCGCGATCTCGGCGTGTCTGCCATTCTCGTGGGCGAATCGCTCATGCGGCAGCCCGACCCCGGCAAGGCGGCGAGGGCGCTGCTTTCGGGGGCGAGGGGGGGAGGGAGAGGGAGAAAGACGAAGGGATGAAGGAGGAGGTCGGCTTGCTTGCACTGGATGCGCGCCGCCCCGCAGGGGAGGGAAAACAAACAGGGATGAGCGGGATATTCAGGATGGGCAAGGTGAGGGAGAACCGACGGCCTGTTCCGAAGGACCGTCCCGGACCGTCGTTTCCGTCGTGCTCCGTCTGCGTGGCGCTCACCTCCCCGGTCCGGCCGCGGCTCCCGGGTCAACGCATTCGGGGGCGGGGATGCCCGCCTCCGCGATGATCCGGAACGCGAGAGACGCGGACTACTGCTCGTCTCTCTGCAGATCGAGCCACGCCATCTCTTCCGGCGTGAGCTTTACGTCGAGCGTTCCCACGCACTGCTCGAACTCCTCGCGGCTGCGCGTGCCGACGAGAGGGAAGAGATTGAGCCGTGGCGCATGATTCAGAACGAAAGCCAGGGCGATCTGCGCAACGGCGAGGCCCCTTTCCTTCGCCATAATCTCGGCGCGATCCAAACGCCGGAAGTTCACCTCGTGGCAGTACGTGTGAATGCTCGAACGGTCCTCGGGCCGCAAGGCTTCGCGGTAGTTCTCGCGGGTGATTTTCCCGGTGAAGAAGCCGCGCGCCAAACTGGACCACGGCAGGAGCGCCATGCCTTGCTCGGCGTACCACGCGCGCGCCTCGGCCTCTCGCGGCCCGCTGATGGCGATGCAATCGTCCCCCCACGGCGACTCGACCATCTCGGCCAGGCTGAAATTCGGACTGCTGGCCGCGAAGGGCGCGAGACCGTGCGCCTCGGCGTAGGCGTTTGCCTCGGCGATGCGCTGGTGGGTCCAGTTCGAGCCGCCGAACGCCCGGATGCGCCCCGCCTCGACGTGTTCGTTGAACGCTTCGACGATCGGGCCGACTGGAACCGACGGGTCGTCGCGATGGAGCAAGAGCAGGTCGACCGAGTCCAGCTGCATCCGCGCGAGGGTGTCATGGAGGTCCGAGGCGATGTCGAAGGGAGTCACGCGTCTGCGAACGGCGTTGGGATGCGAGCACTTCGCGAGGATGACGACCTTGTCCTGGAGACCGCGGGCGCGGATCCATTTCCCCAAAAGGCTGTCGGCGTTGCCGTAAACGTGGGCCGTGTCAAAGGTGTTGCAGCCGAGCTCGTAGATCATGTCGAGGTGGGCGAAGGTCCAGTCGAGATCGTCGTCGCGCAGCATCATGGCACCGTGCGCCAAGCGCGACACGGGTTTCTCAAGTCCAGGGATCGTTCCGTATTGCATCTTCATAGGGCAGTCTCCGGAAGCTCCGAAAGATAGTGGCGCTCTCTTTGGGAGGATCGGCCCAGCGGGCGGCGCCGGTCTTCTCCCTCAAGATCACTCCATCGGATACTTCAATCCCCACTGTGCGCGAATCCGATCGAGCGTGTTCATGATGGCCAACGATTCGTCCAAAGGCAGGACGTCGCTTTCCAGTCGTCCCTCACGCAAGCAGCGCATCGCTTCCATCGCCTCGCATTCGTACCCGTTCTCCTTGTGGGGTCGATCGAAAACCTCCCGCTCCTCGCCGCCGACTCTCAAGACCGCTCGAGTGGCGCGCCAGAACGGCGAGCAAACGTGGACGGACCCCTCGGTCCCGCAGATCCATGC
>DATKZW010000070.1:0-4139 GCA_035527775.1 Sumerlaeia bacterium
CGCGCGATCTCGGCCAGTGGCTTCCTGTCGTTGGGCTTCTCGATCGCCTGCAGGTCGCTCGGGAGCTGCGTTGCATCGCCGCGTCGACCGACGGCCACCGCCGCCAGGACGTCGTATTCGTCCTCAGACGCGCCGAGGATCTCGTGTGCCCGCTTGACGTCAAATCCCGCCATGGCATGGGCGTAAAGCCCTAGCCTTCGGGCCTGCAAGGCGAGCGACATCCACGCCGCGCCCGCATCGAAAGCGGCGTGGCGGTTCGCCTTGCCCTCCTTCTGGAACGCCCGGCGCGCCAGGACGAACACGAGCAGCGGCGCACGTTGCGCCCACGAGCGGTTCTGCTCGACAAGCGCCGAAGCGAACAGGCGGCGCGCTCCGGCGGAGGTCGCGTAGATGAACAGCCACGGCTGCTCGTTGTAGCAGGACGGCGCCCAGCGAGCGGCTTCGAACAGCGCGTCGATCTGATGCTCGGGCAAGGCGTCCGGCAGAAAAGCGCGCGGCGACCATCGGTCAACGAACATGCAGTCGACCTCCGCCTCGGTTGATCTGGAGTTCTGAATGAAGGAACACATGCTTCTTACCCCCATTACGCTGAACGCCCGGCGTCTGAGGAACCCACGAGAAGCATCGTGATGAGCGTTGGGAAGACAACGGGTGTTCTCATACTGCGTTCCTCCGTTCGACGTTTCCGCACAAGGTATCCCTGCCCTTCCGTCCCGTCAAGGCGGAACTTGCACCCCATCTCCGGCCCGAGCCGCACGGAGCCTTGGATTACGTCGGGCGCCCATTTCCGGTTCTGCGGCTCCCCATCTCGGGAATCCTCTCGCGGAGGAGATCAAAGCGCCTTCCGCCGCCTTGCCAACCGGAGCTGTAGGCGCAACGACCACCAGCCGTCTTCCGGACGCTTTTCGCCGGGCCTGAACCACGAAACGGACGCGCCTGCCGAGTCCCCGAGGGCGTTTTCTTCTCTTGACAGAAACTCCGCTTCGTCCTTCTATCATGCATGGGGACAGAAGAAGTAGACTTGCGTCTCCAAGGGGAGCGACGCCCCGAACCCAGGAGAAGGGGAGACTTCAGACAATGACCGGGAAGCCAAGAGCAGAGAGAATGCGCCGTTCAGACGTTCCCGGTTTCACGTTGATCGAGCTCCTCATCGTGGTGGCCATCATCGCGATCCTTGCGGCCATCGCCGTGCCGAACTTTCTCGAAGCGCAGGTGCGCGCCAAAGTCTCGCGGACAAAATCGGACATGCGCGCCCTGCGAACGGCCATGGAAGCCTACCACGTCGATCACAACCGGTACGTGCCCGACTACATCAATCAGGACCCCTTCGACGAAGTGGTCAACTGGGCTCAGCTGACCACGCCCATCGCTTACGTGACTTCCATCTTCTGGTCGCCCTTCGAACTCCGCGACGGCAGGCACCACAATCCCTACGGCGCCCAGGAACCCTACGTTTACTGGGGCGGGCACTGGGAGGAGCCGCTGGGGCGCGCCGAGGCCGGGGACCTGAAGTTCATGGTCGTTTGCTGCGGTCCGGACCAGGACTTGGACTTCGGTTACGGCGGCATGGCCGGCGAGTCGCCGGGGTTCTACTTCCAAGCCATGCTGGACGCCGCTCCGGCCGGTTTCGCCGGGATCTACGACCCCACCAATGGAACACGATCGAACGGCGACATTCTCATGTCCGCCCGCGGATTGCACAACTAGCCCCCCTCACGGAGCACACACCATGGCAACGGCAAGCGCCCCGTCCCTGGACGTGGGGCGCACGCCACATTCGCGACTTCTGAATTCTGGATCCCGACTTCTATCTCCTGTCTCCCCAAACCTGCGCAATCTGTGGATGCCTTCCTTCTTCATTGCCAACGGGATCGACAAGATCCGCGGGATTCTTTGAGGCGAGACGCGTTCGAAAACCGTCATCCTGTGCATCCTGTCCATCCTTGTCTGGAATTCCCTCTCTCACCTCGGGGTCTTTGCGCCTTTGCGGGAGACAGTCGCAGGGTTTTAGACCGCCGGCGCCGGACCCTCAGTTCTCCGCCAACGGCAAGTCCGGTTCCGCCTTTCGGAAGTGCTGGAGAAAAATGGAACAAGTCGCCTCGTCGAAATTGCAGAAACGCACCTCGCGGAGAGAGACCTCGGGATCATCCTCGAAGAACGCAACGGTGGTCCGCAGCAGAACTTGAGCGCACCGGTCTTTGGGGTAGCCGAAGATGCCGGAGCTGATCGCCGGCAGCGAGATGGAACGGAATCCGCGTCGACAAGCCAGATCCAGCGAATTCGCCACTGCGTTCTCGAGCTTGGCGTCTTCGTCTCCCTCGCCCATCCGCGGCCCGACGGCGTGGATCACGGCCAGCGCCGGCAGGTTGCCTGACCCGGTCACGACGGCCTCGCCTACGGGGACTGGCGCCAAGCGGTCGCTCTCTTCCTGAATGCTCGGGCCGCCGCGCCGGACAATGGCGCCCGCGACGCCGCCCCCGTGGGCGAGCTGCGAGTTGGCGGCGTTGACAATGGCGTCGACCTGCTCTTCCGTCAGGTCCCCCATCACCACCCGCAGCCAAACGCCGCACCTCAACCGTTTCTCCCAAAGAACCCGCGCGCCCATGATAGCCCTCCGGTTTTCGGAGACCTCCTGCAAGAGAAGGCTCCTTCTGCGACTCGTGAGGTCCCGCAGGTGAAGCTCCTAAGAACCCCGGGGGACCGGAGTTCTCCACAAGCAATGCCTGCAAGCCGATCCGGAGCGTCGAGACGGAAAACCATCTTCGCCCGCCGCGATCGGGGGGACTCCCCGATCCCGCGGTCCCTCCGCAACGACTCTCTCGCACGAGAATCTAACCCACTGGGAGGAGATTCTCAATCCAAATGGTCTCCGCCGGAGGCAGGAAAACGGGAAGGCGTCGCAACGAGACGGAGAAAGAGGTCGCGCGTCCGCAACAGGAATGCAGTTGAGAATGGACGCCCCGTTGGGGAGAATGGCCCGGGTAGGACCAAGTCCACAAAAGGACTGGCGGCATGATGGACTCGAAACGGTGGCGGGTGGGTGGGGTGCTCGCCCTGATCCTGATGGCGCTCGTGGCGTACCAGCCCGCCCTCCTTGGCGGGTTCCTCTGGGACGACGAGTTCTCCGTGAAGGGGAACGATCTGCTCCGGTCCGTCCAGGGACTCTGGAGGATCTGGACGGAGCCCTCGGCCATCCCCCATGAAGAGCACTACTGGCCGTTGACCTACACGTCCCTGTGGGTCGATACGCGGATTTGGGGTCCGCACCCTTTCGGGCCTCACCTCTCGAATGTTCTGCTCCATGGAGCGAACTGCCTATTGCTCTGGGGGCTGCTGTCGAGGCTGGCCGTTCCCGGCGCGTGGCTGGCTTCGGCGGTTTTCGCCCTGCATCCCGTCCACGTGGAATCGGTGGCGTGGATCATCGAGCGGAAAGATCTGTTGTGTGCGTTCTTCTACCTGCTGGCCGCAACGGCCTACCTGCGATTCCTCGAGGAGGGAGGGCGGCGCTCCTTCCTCTTGGCTCTGGGTCTTTTTCTCTGCGCCCTTTTGTCCAAATCAATCGCGGTGAGCTTTCCCTTGGCGATGCTTCTTCTCGTCTGGTGGAAGAAGGGAAAAGCCGACTTGCGCAACGTCTTGGCCATCGGGTCCCTGGTTGTCTTGGCCGTGGGGATTTCGGTTGCCGACATGGCGTTCACCGCACGAGTCCAGGCCGCAACGCAAGGCGGGAGGTTCGAGCTGGGCTTCTCCTTCCCGGAAAGGGTCCTGCTGGCGGCGCGCGCCCTGTGCTTCTACGCCTCGAAGGTCCTGTGGCCGGCGAACCTGATGACGATCTATCCTCGCTGGAACATCGCGATGAGCGATTGGTCTCTCCATCTCTCTCTGCTCGCCGTGGCGGGGACAGTCTGCGCGCTCTGGCTATTGCGCGGACGGATCGGGAGAGGACCCCTTGTGGCCGTCCTGTTTTTCTGCATGACCTTGGGACCCGCCCTCGGTTTCATCGATTTCGTCTTCATGCGGCTCTCCTTCGTGGCCGACCGGTTCCAGTATCTAGCCAGTGTCGGACCGATCACGCTCCTCGCCGGCGCCGGGGTCAGACTCGCCGACCGTTTGGGAAGGGCGCGTCGGGGAGCTTTGTGACT
>DATKZW010000071.1:0-2832 GCA_035527775.1 Sumerlaeia bacterium
CTTCAGAGAAATCTCGCATTCCTCAATCATGCTGAAGGTCTCGTCGTCCACCAAACCGAGAGCGATTCCCTTCGGAGTCAGCAGACGGGGATGGGAATCGTGCGCGTTCCAAGTGATGAGGGGTTCGTGGCCCGCCCGCACAAAACGCATGCGACGCGTCGGGACGTCGATGACGCCGTAGGTCATCGTCACGAAGACGTTGTCCTGCGTATCCTCCAGAAGGCCGGTGTTGACGCGCCGAAGGACCGCTTTGGGGGAGAGGTCGCCCTGGGCCTCGGCTCGAAGCGTGCTGCGGACAATGGCCATGACGAGCGCGCCGGGGATGCCTTTTCCCGAGACGTCGACGATGGCCACGCCGAGATGCGTGGGATCCACCCAGAAGAAGTCGTAGGAATCGCCTCCGATCTCGCGCGCGGGTTGGCTGAATGCCGCGATGTCAAGCCCGTCAATGCGGGGCGCTTCTCTGGGCAGCAGCATTCTTTGGAACTCATGGGCGACGCTCAGTTCCTGCTCGATCCGCTGCTGTTCGGCGCGCTCCTCGTACATGCGAACCATATCCACGATCAAGGCCGCCTGCTCGGCCAACTGCTGGATCAAGTGGAGATCGCGATCGTCGAAGGAGTCTTCGCCGCGCTTGTTCACGACGGCGGAAACGCCCAGGATGCGCTGGCGGATGCGCAGGGGAGCGACGATGATCGAACTCATCTGGAGAAAGTCGGTGGACACTTTCGGCACGCGGGGGTCGGCCAGCGCGTCGGCGATGAGAAGGCTCTCGCCGGTCTTGGCAACAAACCCGATAATGCCGTCGCCGACTTCGATCCGGTCTCTCTTGATGCGTTCGGCGAGATACTTGCGCTTCGTGAGCACGTAGTCGCTGGTCTGATGCATCGGCGGAAACATCCCGACCACGGCCCGCGCCTGCAACACGCGCGTCCCCGGGTCCAGGAGAAAGATCGCTCCCGCTTCAGCGTCCGTCGCTTCGACGATGTACTCGGCGATGATTTCGAGAGACCCGTCCAGGTCGAGGGCCGAGTCGACCCGTAGGCCGATGCGGTTGAGGAGGTCGAGGGCGGCGGCGCGCTCTTCGCGCAACGCCTGATGGAGGCGTTCCATCTCGGCGACGCGGTCGCGGTAGTCCAGAGCAACCCGGAGGAGGAAAATGGCCGCCGCGGCGCCCAAGCCGTAAAAGGCGAGCGAAATCAGAGTCATCGCGTAAACCCGACTCGAATTCCGGGAGTCGCCCCTCTTTCCCTCGAGGACGGCGCCCGAAACGCCGCGCCGAGGGATCTCACGGCAAAGGCCCACCGCCCCTCGAAAGCAAGGGGTTCACAGGACCCTTGAGCCCTTGGACGGGCCGCACGAGACAAACTCCCACATTTAACAATATGCGCCCAAAGGCCCTTCGGCGCAACGACAAAAAGTCAGGCCCGCGCAGAAAAGTGCAAAGCATTCACCCAGCCTGGGCATTTCGGGGATAGGATGCTGTATTTCCTCGTCTCCCTCAGCCAAGAGATCCATTTGCCCCGCTTCCTCGGGGTGGGAAGCGAAACTCGTGTACTCGCTCGGGGACAGCGGGCTTCAAGAGGCCAGAGCGCCCAACACGGGCTGCCCCCCGGAAAGGACGCATCCGCAGAAACGGGGGGCATGAGGATCCCCCTTGAACCAGCCGAGGCCCTGCCCCGGAAGGAGCGAACTTCCGTTACAGCAACCGATCACCCCGGGTAGCCTGGAACACATCCCCCCCGATCACGCGTTTTCTTCGAGCCGGAAACCGTGGCAACGCAGAAAAATGTAGGGGGGCCTACATTTTCCTCTTGACACGCCTCCCCGATCTGTAGTATCTCCTACACAGCAACCTGCCAGGAGGGATCGAGTATGTCCACTCTAACCCGCGCCGAACTCGAGATGATGCGCGTGCTCTGGGAGCACGGCGAGATGAATCCCACTCAGATCCAGCAGAAATACCCACGCCCGATCAAGAACGCCGCCTTGCGCTTTCAACTCAAGGTGCTTCTGGGAAAGGGGCACGTTTCACGCCGCAAAGAAGGGAAAACCTACTATTATCAGGCCGTCATGCTTCGCCAAAACGTCTTCCGCGAGATGACCCGCCGCATGTCGGACGCCTTCTGCGGGGGATCGGCCGTGGGTCTGATTGCCGAGCTTATCCGCTCGGAGAAACTGACCCCGGCCGATGTGGAGGAAGTGAAGCGATTCGCCGAAACGGACCGGCCCCCGGAGGCGTCAGAAGAAGAGGAGGAATCGCCATCATGAACTGGCTCCAAGCCTTTGTCGACCTCCCGCCGCTCCAGGTCGCCATCCTCAAAGTGACGGCAGTTCTGGGCGCCGGGTGGTGTCTCCACTTCTGCCTCCTGCGGGCCAGTCCCCGCTGGCGGGTACTCGTGTGGCGCGCGGTCATGCTTGGGCTTGTGTTGGTTCCTGTGCTGTCGTCGCTCATGTCGTTTCCTGTCGCCGTCACTCCCCCCGCGACGCCAACGCTGCCGCCCTCGATTGCCCCAATGCCCCGCACCTATCTCTACGGGGGTGGAACGCGCGACGTCGCAGCGATGGGCAGCAGCGGCAGCAGCGGCGCGATCGAAACGTCTCCGGCCAAGGAGGCTCCCCGCCGATCGGTGTTTGCTGCGCTGGCGGTCATGGTGCGCGAGCATTTTCGAGCGGCTCTCTTTATAGGTTGGATTCTGGGCGCCGGGTTTGTCGCCGCGCGCTTTCTCGCTGCATTCCTCGGAGTTCGTAAGAGCATCCGAGGAGGGCTACCGGCGCCCAAACGCGTACAAAGCGTACTGGGCCGCGTGGCGGAGAGTCTTCACTGCTCGG
>DATKZW010000072.1:0-2862 GCA_035527775.1 Sumerlaeia bacterium
GCCTTTGTCATCAACAGCTTCGGCCCGGACAACCGCGCGAACTACGTCGAGCATCTTCCCTACATGGCGTTGCAGAATCCCAGCTGGAAGCCCGTTGGCCAAGAGCCCTGGTACACCGGCACGATCAACCACTATGTGGACATGATCTACGACTCGACGAACGGCACGCGCAGCGCGGGCGACATCCCCCGCTTCGGCGGCGACCTGGGCATTCCGCAGACATTTTGACGCCGCCCTCCGACTCCTTCCGCCGAGGCAACGTCCTTTTCCTGCCCCAAACGGAGCAAGCCATGTCGAAACAGACACGCAGGCGATTCCTGACAAGGGTCGCGGCGGGGGCGCTCGCGGGTGTAGGCGCTTCCGCAAGCCTCAACCCCGGGGCCGCGAGCGGCGAGACCCGCCGCGGCGCGGATCTCCCGGTCCCCACCGCCCCGCAATTGAAGTGGCAGGACTTCGAGGTCGGCGCGCTCGTCTGCTACGAACTGCACATGCAGGCCATGTCCTACAATCAAGGAGAGGCGCAAAAGACGCGAATCGAGAACGTCGACCTCTACAATCCCACGAAACTCGACACCGATCAGTGGCTCGAGGCGGCCAAGGCGATGGGCGCGCGCTACGCCGTGTTCACGGCCTCCCACGAATCGGGCTTTCTGCAATGGCAGAGCGACGTCTATCCCTATGGTCTGAAGCAGCTCAAGTGGCGCGACGGCAAGGGCGACGTCGTGCGAGACTTCGTCCGCTCCTGCAAGCGATACGGCATTGCGCCCGGCGTTTTCCTCGGGACGCGGTGGAACGCCCACATGGGGGTCCTGGACTTCAAAGTCAACCAGGGCAAGGGGGACGACCCGATCAAGCAGGCGCAATACAATCGCATGGTCGAAGAGATGGTGACCGAGATCTGCGCGCGTTACGGCGATCTGTGCGAATTATGGTTCGACGCCGGCGCCTACTCGCCCAACAAAGGGGGGCCCGACGTCTTGCCGATCTTCGAGAAGCGCCAGCCCAACTGCGTCTTCTACCACAATGAGCAGCGCGCCGATCACCGCTGGGCGGGAAACGAACGGGGCACGGCCGGCTACCCCTGTTACGCCACCGTCCCGTGGGCGGCCTTCGTGGCTAATCGCAACGAGGAGAACTTCTTCAAGATCCTGCGGCAGGGAGACCCGGACGGGGATTGCTGGTCCCCAGCCATGGCCGACGCCCCGTTGCGCAATCACGAGTGGTTCTGGCGGCCGGGAGACGAGCGCAAGGTCTACCCCCTGGACAGCCTGGTCGACATGTACTACAAGTCCGTCGGCCGCAACGCCAACCTGATAATCGGACTGACGCCCGACCGCGACGGCCTCCTGCCGAAAGGCGACATGGAGCGCTGCCGGGAGTTCGGCAACGAAATCCGGCGCAGGTTCTCGACGCCTCTTGCGGAGACCGGCGGATCGGGAGAGCAAGTCGTTCTCACCCTGAAGCGTCCCTCACGGGTCAACCACGTCGCGCTCATGGAGGACATCGCCCACGGCGAGCGCGTGCGGGAATACGTCGTCGAGGGTCTTGTGGCGGGCGAGACGTGGCGGACGATGTGCGAAGGGACCTCGATCGGCCACAAGCGCATCCAGCATTTCCCCGAGCAAGAAGTCTCGCAACTCCGCGTGCGCCTCACGAAATCGACCGCGCCGCCACGCATAAGGAGTTTCGCCGCGTACCATGCCGATCCGAATCCCTTGGCGGACTGACGCGGGGATCGCGCGCGCCGGCGAAGCGCGCTTCTTTCGCGAAGGGGAATAGCGCATGAAAGCGCCAAGTCAGGCCCGAGCGCTGCAAGAAATCGAATTGCCAGGCGCCCGAACGTGAGCATCTGGGATCCGTCCCTAGGTCCGGCCTCGGAGGATAAGGTCTTCCATTTCCTCGGCGATCCGTCGCCAACTCTTTGCCGCCGGCCTCTCTTTCACACGCAGGCGCCAGTCCGCGCGGCCCTCCTTGAGCGCCAAGTCGACCTTGGTCGCGAAATCGTCGTGATCCTCGCCGATCGCGACGAGATCGGCGTAGTCTTCCACGACGTCCGGGATCGCGGTGGAAACGACCGGCTTGCCGCCCGCCAGGTATTCGGGCGTCTTCGTCGGACTGATGTGAAGGGTCAGCTCGCTGATGACGAACGGCATCAGGCAGACGTCAAAGGCCTTGAGGCATCCGGGCAGATCCGCGTAATCCTTCTCGCCCAGATAGCGCAGGTTGGGACGCTTGACTGGAGGCGACAAGAAGCCGACGAGAGGCCCGACGAGAACGATGGACCGATCGGGGCGCTCGTCGCAGAGGCGACGGATCAGGTCGAAGTCGAGTCGTTCGTCCACGGCGCCGAAGTAGCCGAGAACGGGCTTCGGAAGGTCGCGAACGTATTCGGGGATGGGCGTTTCGTCGAGCGCCGCCCGGGCGAAGTGATCGAAATCGACTCCGCTCGGAAGGCAAAAGGCGTTGGGGTTTTTCCCCGCGTGCGCCTTCTGGAGGCTCTTGCCGCCCGTGAAGACAACGTCGGCCTTTTCAAGGAGCACGGCCTCGTCCATGGCGCATCGGACGGACGATGTCTTGAAACCGCGGAACAGGTCCATACAGTCGTAGATCAACTTATCGCGCCGCAGAAGGCCGAGGAATGGGACAGACCCCGGATGATAGACCCAAAGCCAAGGTTTTCGGAATCCGCGAAGCTTCGCCGCGAGAAGCGCGCATGCGGCGCAGGCGCCCCACATGATCCATCCCAGGATGCCGAAGCGCCGCGTCAAAGGGAGATACGGCACGTTTATGTAGGAGAGACTCTCGCCGCGCCTGCCGAAGCAGCTGCGGCGATCGAGTTTGAGAAGGCAGGCGAAGGCTTCG
>DATKZW010000073.1:0-6272 GCA_035527775.1 Sumerlaeia bacterium
GACGTCCCACCATTTCTGCGTCGTGGGGTCGGCGGCCATCTTCGCCATGTCCGCGTCGAAGTCATCGCCGTCGTACTCGAAGTAACTGAACAAATAGCCGTCTTTGTGGTAGATCGAGTAGTTGCGGATGTTGCACTCGGCAATCATCCTCAGCACGTCGGGCCAGACGTTGGCGTGCAACCGCTTGTACTCCTCGAACTTCTCAGGCTTCACCTTGAGAACCATCCCGTAGCGTTTCATCGCCTCTCTCCTTGACGCGCGCGCTCAGCGAACGTCGAGATCGAACTCCCCCAGATCCAGGGGATACGTGCCGTATTCCCGGGCCAACTCGACCACGCAGTCATACGTCGCCGGATCGACGTCGCTCGGCACGGAATGATCGGACTGAAGAATATACCCGCCGCCCTTCGCCGCGTTCAGCTTCCGCAAGACCTCGCGGCGCACCTTCTCGGGGTCGTTCGTTCCAAGGACCCGAACGTCGATGTTGCCGTTGAACGCCAGGCGCGCGCCGAACCAGCCCCAACTCGCCGCAACCGCTGCGCGCCCCCGCCGACCCCGCTCGGAGCGGCCCTCTTCGCCCTTGACACCTTTCCCCACGCGCCCATAATCGACGTGTAGAGCGGGCCCGGTCCGGCAAAATCCCCAAGCTTCGCCCAGGTGCGAAGCGGCTGAGTTCAACAGGAGCCTTTGCGGTCGTTGCGCGCCGCAAAAACCCTTAGCTCGTTGCACAACATGGGAGAAGAACCACAAGCACCCACTGGGTGCCGGCGCATGAGGCTGCCATCCCTCACGCGGAGTCGCAGTGAAGACAAACAGAGTCTCTGTCAAGATCGGCAGTTCTTAGCGCTCTTTGGCTCATAGCGGCCTTGACAGGAGGGTGTGGAGGAATGCTTAAGCAGGGAGATTCCGTCCGGAATGACGAGGAACGGGTGTTTCTGAGTTTCATAGGTGAGGGCGAGCGCGTTGCGGCGCTTTCCCCGGACGGATCGCTGGTGGCGTTCTGCGTACGAGCGCCTGGCCGCGCCTCCCCCACCACGCATTCCGGCTTTCTGGCGAACGGCGCGCCTGGCTGGGCAAGTGGATCAGAGATCCGGGTCATCAATCTGATTGCAGATGAAGAGCGGGTCTTGACGCCCAACTGGGGAAGCAGCTGGCACCCACGCTGGTCCCCGGACGGGCGCCGTCTGGCCTTCTTCTCGGACCGGGACGGTGAGCCGCGGGTCTGGCTGTGGGATCGGGATGTCGGTACTTTTCGCGTCCTTTGCGGAGACGCGATCTGCGTCTGGTCCAGTTCGGAGGGAATTCACTGGCTTCCGGACGGAACGCGGGTTGTGACGAAGCTGCGGGCAGCGCAATGGAATCCGCCCGCTGATGATCCGGAATCTACGGAGCAGACCCGCGACGTCTGGGTTTCTCCACGGGAAAACGCATCTGAAGGCTCTCGTTTAGAGGGTTGGAGCAATTATGATCGTCTTCGCGGAGACATAGCGGTGATCGACGTGGCCACGGGAGAAGCCCTCCGCCTGTGCGCAGGAATCTTCCCCCTCGCCATGGCTGTTTCTCCGAACGGGCAATATGTCGCCGTTATGTCTTGCGCTGGCATGCCGGAAACGCCGAGCGGGAACGTCGTGCGATGGGATCTGCACCTCTTTGCCATCGACGGGTCCCGTCATGAGGTACTCGTCCAGAACATACTCCAACGTTCAGGAACCGCTTTCTCCTGGTCACCCCAGAGCGATGCCATCGCCTACACCGCGCACGGGGACGAGGCGCACAAATTGTTCCTGGTTTCCATGGATGGCGACCAGCAAGTAATAGATGCCGGCAAGGGCGTCACCTTGAGTGATCCAAGCGCTCAACCGCCGCTGTGGTCTCCCAACGGCAAGACAGTTTACTGCTGCAATGGATTGGTCTACGCTGTCTCACGTGACGCCGAGCGGGTACAAGTTCTCTCCGAGGGGGTGGGCGATGCTTTCGGCATCTTTCATTCGATCGGCAGCAGCATCGCAAGCCACCTTGGCGAGCCGGGAAGCGTTGTGGTGATGACCCGCGATTCCACGACCAAGCGGGAAGGCCTTGTCCGGCTGAAGATCGGATGCGATCCCGAAGTCCTTGTCCCGGAGAATGATCGGCTGCTTGTTCGCTTCCTATTGTACGGGGACGTACAGGAGAACCACCTGGTCGGACAAGTGGAGGATGGGACCACTCCCCCCGACCTCCTCATCATCAACGTCGCCACCGGCGAAGAACGAATACTTACGAATCTCAATCCCTGGATCGGCGCGGGGGCGCGAGGTCCGAGACGCCTTATCTCCTACACCGCTCCGAGCGGGAGAGAGCTCCAGTGCGCACTCTTTCTGCCGCCCAATTATGAACCGAGTAAGCGATATCCGCTCGTCGTTGAGGTCTATTACCGAACGCTGCAATCTGGCGCCATAAACTCCTTCGGCAGCTCCTATTCCTCCTGGCTGTCGGAACACGGCTACGCCGTGCTGTTGCCGGACATGCCTGTCGGGAAAGAACCGGCCGAGGCCGCGACGGATCTCGCATTGGCCGCCGCAGACGCCGCCATCGAGCAAGGCTATGCCGATCCCGACCGTTTAGGCGTGATCGGGGGCAGTCAGGGAGGATATAACGTCTGTTGCATCGTCACCCGCACCGATCGGTTCCGGGCCGCTGTCGCCATCGCGCCGTTCGCCGATCTAATCGCACAGGATCTGAAGATCTCAGGTAACAGACTGACCGGCCAGTCCTTCGTGGAAGGGGGTCTCGTCGCCATGGGAGTGTCGCCATGGGAGAATCTTGAGCGCTATCTGGACAATTCCCCCATCTTCCATCTCGATCGCGTCAACACGCCCCTCTTGCTTCTTCACGGCGCCGCCGATCGCGCATGCCCCATTGACCAGAGCGAAAAGATGTACGCGGGATTGCTCCGCCTAGGCAAGCCGGCCACCCTCGTCCGCTACCATGGCGAGGGGCACAACCCTACGCAGTGGTCCGCCGAAAACTACCAGGACTATCGCGGTCGTATCGTCAAGTGGTTCAATCAACACATCGGCGAGAAGGACATACCTTGATCTTGTTCCGCGAAGGCGCTGGCGGGTAGGCCGCGAGAGTGTTGCCCAACATGTGAATCCAACGGACGGCCATCGTCGCCGCTGATTCTGTTCATTAAACATCCCTTCTTGTCTCCTTCCTGACTGCCTCAAACGCCTCCTTCTTGGCTTTTTCCGCCGGCTCCTCACCATCTGTTTTCTTAAGCGCCTTGACGAGCTCGATGCGCGTTTCGCCTCGGCGCAGCATCGCGAACTCGCCCGGCGTTCCATGGTTGAAGACGCGACGCCGCCGGAAACCGAAGCGCTTGGCGTAGAGCGGCGGCCCGCTTGATTTCCCTTCCAGCATTTCCTTCTTCTTCCGGATCAACGCGTCCTTCTCCACCGGCGCCACGAACAGGCCGACGCCCCGCCGGCGCTCGACAACGCCCTCCCGCTCGAGATAGCCGTAAGCCTTGCTGATCGTCATGGGGTTCACCTTCAGGCGGGCGGCGAGGGAAGGCGCCTGCTCGAGCGGCTCGCCCTCGGCCATCTGCCCCGTCACGATCTGACGCCGCGCCTGATCCATGATCTGGCGATAGGTCGGAACGCCGCCGCGCGCGTCGATTTCGAAGATTATATTCGCGTCGACCTGACTCGCGCCGGCGAAATGCCGACGCTACGATTCCACATTCCGCACTCCGCGTTCCGCATTCCGCCTCTCCGCGTCACCCGCGGATCGCCCAGCGGCATAGATCGCCCAATCTGGGCGGCTTCCCCTGCATGAGAATGGCCACCCGGAAAATCCGTCCCCCCGCCCAGACCGTGAGGACCGTTACGATCAGCACGCCCGTCAAGCCCACCCACGGCTGCCACGCCGGAATGCCGGCCGGCGTGCTTTGCCTGAGCAACATGAGCGTGGGCGTGAAGAAGGGGAAGAGCGAAAGGGACGTGGCGAAGGCGCTCAGCGGCTGCTTGATCACCGGCACAAGGAGAAACATCGGGATCATGACCGGCAGCATCACGGGCAACGTCAGCGACTGCGCCTCCTTGGCGTCGTTGCAAGCCGACCCCACCGCCGCGAACATCGACCCAAGCAGCGTGACGTTCAGAAGCATGTAGGTGAAAAACCAGAGCAGAAGGCGATAGGGGACATAATCCCCGAGGCCCATGCGGTTGACCGCGACGATCCCGCCGATCACGTACACCGCCGCGCCGGTGAGCGACACGCCGATTCCGCCGAGCACTTTGCCCATCATGAATTCGAAAGGCGTGACCGAGCCGAGCATGACCTCGGCGATGCGCTGATTCCTCTCTTCCATGACGGAATGGAGCAGAGGAACCGCGCCCATCATCACCATCATGAACATCAGCATCACCATAATCATGGGGACCCCGACGGCCGCTCCCTCGTTGCTGCGTTGCGCCTCTTTGATCTTGCCCGTCTCTTCGTCCACGGAAATCAATCCGAGCCCCTCGACCGGCTGCCATCGGAAGAGGTCTTTGACCGTGGACTCGTCCACGCCCGCCTCGCTGAGCCGCAAGCGACGCAGGTGATTGTTGATGGGCCCCGAGAGCCAGCGGCGAAGATCGTCCAAGGCCGCGTTTTTCGCGTGGTAAGCGATGCAACTCGCCCCGGGATCGCTCCCCGGGTGCAGCACGTCCGATCCGATCTCGAGAAAGGCATGGAGTTTCCGAGCGCGAACCCGATCGGACAATTCGAGTCTCTGGCGCTCCGGATTCTCTTTGTCGGGCGCCGCGATCTCGATGAGGTAAGCGGGCTGGGTCTTCTTTCCCGTCTCCTTGTCGTGGATCTCGTCGGCGCTGCGCGTCTCGGCGGCCTGCAAAAGCGCCTGCGCCACCGCGCCCGAGCGGTCGACGACGGCCAGCCTCTGATCCGTCGTGTCGACCTGGCCCTCGAAGACCTTCATGGCGATCAGGCCCCCGCACATCAGGACGGGGGCCACGACGAGGCCAATGATGAAACCCTTGGTCCGCACCGCGGCGAGGTATTCGCGCCAGGTGATTCTAAGGATCTTACGCATGATGAGCCTCCTTCGCCTCCGGGCCGGCGATGCGCACGAAGATGTCGTGCAACGACGGGTTGACGATCTCGAAACTCTGAACGCGCGTTCGCGACAGGATGGCGGCCAGGACCCGCTGCGGGTCGCAATCGCGCGTCATGTGAAGTTCCTGCATCCGGCCGAAATCGTTGATCTTGTCCACCCCCTCCAGGTCGCGGAGGGCCGCGGCGCCGTCGTCGGTCCGCACCCGGATGGTGTCGGTCCCGTAATCGTCCTGGATCGCGGCGAGAACGCCGTCGAGGACTTTGCGGCCCTGGAAGATCATGAAAATGAAGTCGCACATCTTCTCGGCCACGTTCATGTCGTGGGTGCTGAAAATCACGGTCGTCCCCTGCGCCCGCAGATCCAGGACCGCCGCCCGGACCGCGTCGGTGTTCACAGGGTCGAGACCGCTGAAGGGCTCGTCCAGAATCACCAACTCCGGCCGCGTCACAACGGCGGCGATGAACTGCACCTTCTGGCTCATCCCCTTGCTGAGCGCTTCGACCTTCTTGTTGGCCCAGCCCGCCAGGTCGAATCGCTCGAGCCAGAGGCCGACCTCCCGGCGCACGTTCTTCCCGTTCTTGATCTCGCCGCAGAACTCGAGGACCTCGCGCACCTTCATTCTCCGGTACAGACCGCGCTCCTCGGGCATGTAGCCGATGCGGTCCGTGCACGCGCCGCGGAGCTTTTCGCCGAAAACGCGGATGGCGCCGCGGTCAGGGTAGAAGATGTTCATGATCATGCGCAAGGTCGTGGTCTTGCCCGATCCGTTGGGTCCGATGAAGCCGTAGACGCTCCCCTGAGGAACGTTGAGCGAGAGGTCGTCCACGGCGGTGACCTTGCCGAATGTCTTGGTGACGTTTTCGATCTGGACGGCGTTCATGGCGTCTCTTCCTTCGGCCGGCGGCGGCGACGTCGGGACCGCCTACCGCATTATTCGAGTAATACACAAACGCGCCTTTGAGGAGATGTCGAGAGGGAAGTTGAGCAAAAAAAACGCTTCGTCGCGCCGGGCTCTCCAAACGCGGCATTCCGGAGTGTTGGCTGGACGCCGGCGCACCCGCCGGCAACCCGGCCGGGAAACCCGAGGGCGCTGGCGTGTGGCTTGCGAACTCACAATCCCGACTCCACTTTGGGGCGTCCACAACTGTGAGTCAAGCGTCTCCCACCCTCG
>DATKZW010000074.1:0-3173 GCA_035527775.1 Sumerlaeia bacterium
AGGGGATCTGGGGCTACCAATCGAGCCTTGTGGCCTTGGCGACGGTCCTCACCGTCTTCCTGCGCGAGCAGGGCGCCTCGGCCCGCATGGTGGGTTTTCTCGCCGCGGTCGAGAGCGGCGGGCTTTTCCTGCCTCAAGTCCTGGGTCTCTACATCTTTGCCAGCCGCACCCGACGCAAGCGCGATCTCATGGCGTGGCATTTCGCCGTTGTGATCCCTTTCCTGTTCGTCGCCGGAGGATTCTGCTTTCTCGGACCGCACATGACCGCCCCGCTCTTGCGATGGAGCGTTCTGACAGCCCACGCTTGCTTCTCCATCGCCATTGGCGTTGTCATCGCGGTGTGGACCGACTGGCTCGCCCACATCTTCCCCCTTCGCCTGCGCGGAATCGCCATGGGATCGAGCATGGGGCTCGCGGCCCTTTGCGGAATGGGCGGCTCCTTAACGGCGGGATGGGCCATTCGAACGTTTGAGAGCCCTCACGTCTACGGATGGCTCTACGTCGCCGCGGGAGGCGTGGCCTGGGTGGCGATGGTTTTCTTTTGCTTCATCGTGGATCCCATGGCCAACGGGGGCGAGGCGTTTGTGAGACCCAAGACGCGCGAACTGATCCCTCACTTTATTGCGAGTCTCAGGGAGCGCAATTTCCGCCGCCTCGTGATCGGTCGCATGCTGACCATGCCCGGGTTCGCCGGCGTTCCCTTCATCACCATGTATTACACGTCGTCGGCCGGCGGAGGGATCGCCCCCGGCGTCGTGGTGTCGTGCGGGGCCGCAATGACGGGATGCGCCGCCGCAAGCAACCTCGCGCTGGGGCTTCTCGGCGACCGGCGCGGGCACCGCATCGGGATGCGATTCGGCGCCGCGGCGCAAGTCGCCGCGCTTGTCGTGGTTCTTCTGACCCGCGGCGAAATCGGTTGCGTTCTCGCCTACGCCGGAGTCGGCCTATGTTTCGGCAGTTGCTGGGTTTCTTACTATAACATGCTCTTCGAGACGTGCCCCCACGGCAACCGCGCCGCCCACATCACCGCCGGCAATCTGCTGGTGGGCGCCGCGGGGCTGGCCGCCGCTCTCGTGGCCGGCCCGCTCGCCGGCGCCTTCGGCCTGCGCGTCCTCTTCGCGCTTATTTTGGCCGCCAGCGCCGCCGCCTTTCTCTGGTTCCTCTTCGCGGTCGAGGAGCCGCGCCGCGGCGACGTGAGCGTCGCCGCCCCCAGGTAAACGCGCGGGCCGCCGAGCCTCCCGCCATCTGCGGCGGCGGACAAGGCGGCCGTCCCTCGCGCCTCTGAAGCCAACGGCGGCGGACGCGCGATACGTCCGGGCGTCCCTGAAAGCAATTGCCCCGATCCGGCCCTTCTGTTAGCGTGGCGCCGTGTAGGAAGAGCCCTCGGGCGCAGCTGGCGGGCAAGGGCGCCGCGCCCTCGGCTTCCAGC
The DNA here is from genome assembly GCA_035527775.1 of Sumerlaeia bacterium. GTDB lineage: Bacteria > Sumerlaeota > Sumerlaeia > UBA8349 > UBA8349 > DATKZW01. The sequence goes on from DATKZW010000074.1 coordinate 1,430, forward strand.
GCCACTTCCCCAAACGGACCGCTCGACATGCCGTCATCGACTCCCCCGTCCCTCGAGGCCCTGATTATCCATCTGATGAAACTGCCCACCATCGGGCGGAAAAGCGCCGAGCGCTTGGCGTTTCATCTTCTCAAAGCGCCCGCGGAGCAGGCCGAGGAGCTCTCCGCCGCGATTCTCCGCATGAAAGAGCGGCTCGGACTGTGCTCGCGGTGCTTCAACATCACGGAAGACGATCCCTGCCCGATTTGCCGCGACCCGAATCGCGACACGAAGATCCTCTGCGTGGTCGAAGAGGCGATGGACGCCTTGGCGATCGAATCGGCGGGCGGCTACCGCGGCCGCTACCACGTTCTGGGCGGATGTCTGAGTCCGCTCAAAGGCGTGACCGCCTCGGACCTCCATTTCGAGGAGCTCGAGCGACGCCTCGCCGAGGAGGAGATCGAGGAGATCATCTTGGCCACGAACCCCACGGTCGACGGCGAGGCGACCGCTCTCTATATCACGCAGCAGTGCCAGTCGCGGGGGCTGCGCCTCTCGCGGATCGCCATGGGTCTGCCCATGGGCGGCAGTCTCGAGTACGCCGACGAGCAAACCCTCCAACAGGCCCTCCTTGGGCGCACCCGGATCGTGGACCGATAGCGATTCGGACGCGCAAGGAGGAGAAGAACCCACGATGATCGTTGACAGCCATCTTAAGCCGGAGGGGCTCGCGTCCGCTCTGGAAGGCTTCTTCACCTTGGCGGGAAAGAAGATCCGCAACCTGAACGGAGCCTGGAATCCCGCGGACGGCTCCCCGGTGTTCACTCGCCGCGGCAGATACGCCGCACGGGGCTGGACGGAGTGGACGCAGGGGTTTCAATTCGGCTGCCAGCTGCTCCAGTTCGACGCGACGAGGGACGAAGAGTTCCTCGAAATGGGGCGCGCGAACACGAGGCGCTTCATGGCGCCGCACGTCAGCCACATCGGCGCGCACGATCATGGGTTCAACAACATTTCGACGTACGGAAACCTGCGTAGACTGGTCCTCGAAGGGAAGACGGACAACGGCGAGGAAGCCCTTCGACACTACGAGCTGGCGCTCAAAGTCTCAGGCGCCGTTCAGGCCGCCCGCTGGTCGACGATCGCCGATGGGACGGGATTCATCCATTCTTTCAACGGTCCCCACTCCCTCTTCAGCGACTCGATCCGCTCGTGCCGTTCCCTCGTCCTCGCCCATCGCCTGGGGCATTGCCTGATGGGGGAAGGCGACCGGCGGATCTCGCTCCTGGGCCGCGCCATCGAGCACATGACGAACACCGCCAAGTATAACGTCTACTATGGGAAGGGCCGCGACGCCTACGACGTCCCCGGGCGCGTCGCCCATGAGAGCATCTTCAACATGACCGACGGGTCGTATCGCTGCCCGAGCACGCAGCAGGGGCACTCCCCTTTCACCACGTGGACGCGCGGTCTGGCGTGGATCATCCTGGGCTACGCTGAGGAGCTCGAGTTCTTTCGATCCCTGGACGACGCGGAACTCGACGAGTTCGGCGGGCGTTCGGGAACCGAGCAAATGATGCGACGAGTCGCGCGAGCAACGGCGAGTTTCTACGTGGACAATACGCCCGCCGACGGAATCCCCTATTGGGACACAGGCGCACCGGGCCTCGTTCACATGCCGGATCACTTGCAGCAACCGTCCCGCCCCGACAACGACTTCGAGCCGGTCGACAGTTCCGCCGCCGCCATCGCCGCCCAGGGGCTC
>DATKZW010000075.1:0-2834 GCA_035527775.1 Sumerlaeia bacterium
TCCGCGGGATCGAGTTCGAGGTCCGCGTCCTGAAAAATCACGACGTCGCCGCCGGCCTGCTTCAAGCCCTCTTTCAACGCGTGACCGCGCCCGCGCGGCTCCTCCTCGAAGATCACCCGCAAGCCCGACGAATCGGCGCACCGCCCAAGGATTTCGCGCGTGCCGTCGATGGAGCCGCCGTCCACGACGATGATCTCCTTCTCCGCGTCGATGGTCACGTCGCGCACTTTCTCGAGAACGATCTCAATGGTGCGACGCTCGTTATAGACGGGAATGATGATCGAGAGTTTCACCGGGGATTCCCCCAAGGAGAGGGCGCTGCCGATCGAAGGCGGGCGGCACGATGCTTGGAGTATATGCCGCGCCCTGCAATTGGGCAACCGGAAAAGAGTCGCCTGCGCGGAATCGCGAAATCCCGCTCGCGGCAGCAACCTCAGCCCATACCTTCCGATTGCAAAGAAGCATTCCGTCTGATCTAATGAGGGATGGCGCCGCTTGGATCCGCTCGAAGCCGCCCGGGTCCGAGGACGCATTGCCGCGTTTGCGGCGAGAACTTTCCACGGAGAGCCGCCCGCCATGGCCCATCTGATCGGCATCCTGCGCGAGACCCGGGACTTGTGGCTCGAGATGGGAATCTATCTGGTTTTCGGCTTCGCCGTGGCCGGCATTCTGAGCCGCCTTCTGAAACGCGAAACCATCGCGCGCCATCTTGGGGGCAACTCCATCGGAGCGGTGGCGAAGGCCGCCCTCTTCGGCATCCCCCTGCCCCTCTGTTCGTGCGGCGTCATCCCCGTCGGACTTTCCCTGCACAGACGCGGCGCGAGCCGCGGCGCCACGACCGCTTTCCTCATCTCGACCCCCCAGACGGGCGTTGACAGCATCGCCGTGACGTGGGCGTTCCTGGGCCCCCTGTTCGCTTTGGCGCGGCCCGTGGCCGCGCTCATCAACGGCCTTCTGGGGGGCGGCATCGTCACGTGGCTCGACCGCGGCCAGAAGGGCGCGAGCGCGGCCGACGCCGCAGGGCAAACGCCCGGGGACTCGGACTGCGACGCATGTGAAGAGGCCCTTCGGGAGCGGGGGAGCGTTTCGTTCCTCCACCATGCGATCCATGCCTTCCAGTACGGCTTCGTTGATTTCCCCCGCGAGATCGTCAACTGGCTTGTCGTCGGCATCCTTGCCGCCGGCGTCATTTCTTACATTCTGCCGAGTGAGAAGGAGATCCTGCGCGAGTACCTCGGCTCCGGCGTTGCGCCGATGGTCGTGATGGCGCTCTTTGGGATCCCCCTCTACATCTGCGCCACCGCCTCCGTGCCGATCGTTGCCGTTCTAGTCGTCAAAGGCGGCCTCAGCGCCGGCGGCGCCCTTGTGTTTCTCATGACGGGCCCCGCCACGAACATCGCCACCCTGATCCTCATCGGCCGGACCCTCGGACGCCGAACCGCGGCCGCTTACCTGGGGTCCATCCTCTTCACCAGCTTCGCGTGCGGCTTTGCCTTGGACGCCGTCTATGCCGCTTCGGGCTCTCCCCTTAGCGTTCAGGCGCACCACCATGGGGAGCACGCCATGCTGCCCGACTGGGTGCGCTTGGCCGGCGGCGTCGGTTTGGCCCTGGTCGTGGCGGGAGGTCTCATCCAGAACTACGTCCGCTCGCGCGCCGCCCGCAAAGAGGCGGCCGCCACGGCTCTCCCCGCGGCCTTGGCGAGCGACGGGATCTCTTCTCCCGCCGGCGCCGCGCCCTCTCTGCAACTCCGCGTCGAGGGGATGACGTGCTCGGCCTGCGTCGAACACGTGCGCAAAGCGGCGCAGTCGGTCGACGGCGTCGAGGCCGCCCACGTGGATCTCAAGAGTGGAATCGTTCGGATATCCGGCGCGGCCCCCAGCCGCGACGCCCTGGTCCGCGCCATCGAGGCGAGCGGTTACAAAGTCGCGGAAACGTGACTCCCCCCTTCCAGCCCGGCTGGACTGCTCTCGACGAGCTTCGTTGCCTTCCGAAAGGCGCGTGCCCGACCACTGAGGAACCCCGCGCGCAGACCGGGCGAGGCCGTTATCTTGCTTCAAGTCGGCGGCTGAGGCGAACGGCGTCCCGGTAGGAGATAGGGCCGCCAAAAAGATCGAGGGCGCTCCCGATGGTGAGCGCCACGCGGCCGCCCCCTGCCAGCCAGATCCGCTCGAGGTCCTCGAGACTCTGCGCTCCCCCGGCATAGGTGGTCGGGATAGGCGCGGAGTCGGCGAGAAGCGACACGAGGTCCCAGTCAATCCCCTCTTGCCTCCCCTCGACGTCGACGGCGTGGACGAGGAATTCATCGGCGAATTGAGAGAGGTCCCGAAGAGTCGCGGGGGAAATCTCCGTTTGCGTGAAGGTCTGCCAGCGGTCCGTGACGACGTAGTGCCGTCCCTGGCGACGGCGGCAGCTGAGGTCAAGGACGAAGCGCTCGCGCCCGACCGTGACGAGGAGCTCCTCGAGACGCTCCCGGTCAAGCCGGCCCTCTCGGAAAACGTACGACGTCACAATCACATGGCTGGCGCCGGCCTCGAGCCATTGGCGGGCGTTGGACGGGTTGACGCCGCCGCCGACCTGCAATCCGCCCGGGAAGGCGGCCAGGGCCTCGCGCGCGGCGGCTTCGCTGCCCCCGCCCAGCATGATCACGTGGCCCCCTCGCAGGTTGTCCCGGCGATAGAGATCGGCGAAGTAAGCGGCGGGCTGGTCCGTCTCGAAATTTGTGGCGGGCGCGGCGCCGTCGCGCAACGTCCCGCCCACGATCTGTTTGACCTTCCCTTGGTGGAGATCGATGCAAGGTCGAAAGAGACCGGGACGATCTTTCTCTGGCGGGGCG
>DATKZW010000076.1:0-2801 GCA_035527775.1 Sumerlaeia bacterium
TTCCCTCTTGCGAAGACATGGCGTTCCTCCGCTGTGCGACACGGTTTGTGACTGACCGGGTTTCCGGCCTTGAGTCCGCTCTAACCCTCGACGACGGGCGCGGACGGCCCGACGTGAGCTTGCCGTCCTGGACCCGCAACACCGGCGGCCGCGTTGGGCGCCCGGCGGTTTGCCCCGGGAAGAGATCAGATGGGACCACGCAACGGGCGACCCGCTCACCCCCGCCCGCTCGGGCGCGAAAGCGTTTGCCCCGGACGAGATTCCGGCCCGCCGCTGCGCGCCGTGAGAAACATGGCACAGACCATGAGAATCAGAAACCCCAGCACGAGCGCGATCGTGACAACCGACGCCCTTTCGTCGAAGGCCGGTATTGCGCCACGAGACATTGCGTCGTTACTCCACTCTCACGCCTATTCTCCCGACTCGTCTTCGCGGCGCACCCCGTTCGTTTTCGCCAATCCCGCGCCGATGGCGACCAGGCCGCCGATCACGAGCAGGAACGGGATCAGTCCGCGCATCACCTGGCCGAAATCCGCCCACCACGAAATCACGCCGAAAACTCCCAAAACCAGAAGCACCAGTCCGATGATAACGTGAAACACGCGCCGCCTCCTTCGTCGGTGTCGCCCGTAAAGCCCCGAAAACTCCCCGAATCCACCGGCCGACACCCGGGTCGGATTAGATGCTGATGCCTATCGGAACGCTCCGAAGAGATCAATATGACAAAACGGGAAAAGCCGGGACATTCCAGGCGCCCGCAACGCGGCGCAGAATGCTACTGCTCCGACCACACGTGGATGTTGTCCGCCACCTTCTCCTCCAGCGCGATGTGCGTCCCCTCGCACTCGATGACGTAAGTCGGATACGTCTGGTGCAGCCTCAGGGCGACGCCCGGCCTGATGCCCAGACCGTCGAGCCGGTGCATCTGCTCGTCGCGCTCGCAACGCACAAAAGCCACGCGCGCGCGGTCCGAGACCCGGAGGGCCGTAAGGGGACGCGGCGCGCTCTCGACGAAACGGACCGACTTCCGACAGCACTCCCCCTCGGGGATGGGGTTGCCGTGCGGGCACTCCCTGGGGTGCCCGAGGAGCGTGCAGATGCCGTCGACGAGCTCGGGCGCCACCACGTGCTCGAACTCGCACGCCTCGGCCTCGAGCTGTTCGCCGTTCTTGTCCAAGACGTCATAGAGCAGCCGCTCGGCGAGCCGGTGACACCGGGTGACTTTCCGCGCGCGCTCTTCGCCCAGAGCCGTCAAGGCAATCCGCGTCCCGTCGTCGTTTAGGTTCACCAAACCGTTCTTGGCCATGTTCTCCATGGTCGCGGCGGTGAGTTGGCCCGGGACTCTCCGCGCCAGCTCGCTGACGGCATCCTTCCCCTCCGTTTGCATTTGCCAGAGTTGCTCCAGGCACTCTTCGTTCTCCACTCGGCTCATGCTTCTATCCTCCAATGGAAACGGCAAGAAGGTAATGCAGCGCGCCGGCAACCACGAGGGCGGACGTCATCGTGCATGAGATCATGAGGCACGCCATCTTCAAGCCCATTTGCCTTGCCATGGCCGCGATATGCGCGAAACAGGGCACAAACATCGTGATAAGCACGACCGAGACGATGGTCTGTGCGACGGTGAGGCCGCCGGAATCCACGAGGTTCAACAACAATCCCGCCGCGGCTTCATGCCGGGCGAGGCAGAGGATCAGCACGTCGACGATGTCGCGGGGCAGCCCCATCCAATCGACGGCGATCGGCTGGAGAAGCGCCTTCATCGCATTCAGCGTCCCGCTCGTCTCAAGAGCGAAGAGGAGCGCGGCGGCCAACAGAAAAAGAGGCAGGGCCTCTTTCAGGAACCAGAGCAACCGGTGGGCCGTCTTGCGCAACACGGCTCGGGGATTGGGGACGCGCGCGGGGGGCAACTCCTGAATGTAATCCTCCGTTGCTTCATCGCGGATGATCTTGTTCAGCGCCATCCCGACGACAAAAAGCGAGAGGATCATTGTCCCGAAAGTGAAGAGAAAGGCGAAGACTCCGACCCGCCCCAATATTCCGATCTGCAGAGCCAGCTGGGCGCCGCACGGAACCGTGAAGGCGATGAGGTAGTTGGCGATGAACTTCTCCTTGAAAGTCGTCAGTCCCCGGGTCGTCAGCGTCGCCATGGTCCTGCAGCCGAAGGCCAGAATGAGCGACATGACGGACTTGCCGCTTAGGCCGAGCTTGCCGAAAACCCTCCGCGACAGAACGCAGAGATTCGGGATGTAGCCCGTGTCCTCAAAGAAGCTCATGACCAGAAAGAAGGTTGCGAGGATAGGCAGCACGGTGCACAAGGCATTGAAGAGCCCGAGGGTGAGGATGCCGTAATGGCCCACCAGGAAGTCTTTCCACAAACCCGTCGGCAGCAGGTCCGAGAGGTAGTCGGTCACGGGCGCGGCGACATGCGCGTGGAGTTTCGCTTCCAGGAACCCGGCCACGTGGACCACCATGAAAAACGTGACAGCTAGGAACGCCGCGAAGATCGGAATCCCGTAGATGGGATGGCGACTCAGGTGCGCGAACCGTTCGGCGGATGAACCGAGTTGGAGCCTGCGTTTCCTGACGACGGATCCCGCGATCGCGTCCACCCACCGACCCCGCTGGTCAAGAATGCTGTGAGCGAGGCTTCCTCCAAAGTCCAGGCGCGCGGCCTTAACCTTTTCTTCGAGGAGCGAGAGATCCTCTCCCGAGATCTTCTCTCTCACAGCGGCCCCGATGAACGGGTCGTCCAGCAGCACGAGCGCCGCGGTCTTCCACGGGTATTGGACGTCGCCCTC
>DATKZW010000077.1:0-4230 GCA_035527775.1 Sumerlaeia bacterium
CAAGACCGGCCAGGGAATCGACAGCCTTTTGGAGATGATTCTCCTCCAGGCCGAGATCATGGAACTGCGGGCCGACCACAATGCTCGCGCGACGGGAGTCGTTATCGAGTCCGAGATCGATCGGCAGCGCGGCAGCGCCGCCACGGTCCTTGTCAAGGAAGGCGTCCTGAAAGTCGGGGATCCGTTCGTCTGCGGGGACGTCAGCGGCCGCGTGCGCCTCATGCTCGATGACTTGGGCCGCCCCGTCGAGGAGGCCCTGCCGGCTTCTCCCGTCGAGATTCTCGGGCTCGGCGGCTGCCCGCAAGTCGGCGGAGTCTTCGTAGTCCTCGACAATGAGCGACAGGCCCGTCAGATCGCCGAGATTCGCGAGGAACGCTGGCGGCGCAAGACCCAGAGCGAGGCCGCGCGTCCCCACGTCACCCTCGAAGGCCTGTCGGACTATCTGAGGCAGGACGACAAGCCGAAGACTCTCAACCTAATCCTCAAGGCAGACGTCCAGGGCTCCGCCGAGGCGGTGGCGCAGGCAATTGCGCGCCTGAGCACGGAAAAGGTGAATGTCGCGATCCTTCACAGCGGCGTCGGCGGCATCAGCGAGTCCGACGTGTACCTGGCCGCCGCGTCCGACGCCGTGATTATCGGCTTCAACGTGCGTCCCGACATGGCCGCTTCCGACCTTGCGGCTCAGGAAGGAATCGACATCAGGACGTACCGCGTGATCTACGAGTTGCTCGATGAGCTGCATTCGGCCATGCTCGGCATGCTTGACAAGAAATACCGGGAAGTGGCGCGAGGCACGGCCGAGGTGCGACAGGTTTTCAAGATCTCGCGCCTGGGAAACGTCGCCGGCTGCTATGTCACCAGCGGCGAAATTCTGCGCAACGACCGCGCTCGCCTGGTTCGCGACAGCGTCGCCGTTTACGACGGAACGCTCAATACCCTTCGCCGTGTCAAAGAGGACGTTGCATCGGTGCAGAACGGTTTCGAGTGTGGCCTGACACTGCTTGACTTCCAGGACATCAAGGAGGGCGACGTCATCGAGACCTACCATCTTGTGGAAGTCGACCAAACGCTCTAAGGGGAGACCGGCTGGCGGATGGCGGGGAACGCGCAGGTGGGCGAACCGTCCTTGAAGGGCGGCAGCTTCCGCCCGGGTCCCAGGGCGAAACTGGTTGTCGATTCTCCTCCTCGCTCCGCTCCTCCGGCGCCGATTCTCTCACTCTGGCCGGGCTTTGGCGAATACGACTTCCCGATCTCGTTCTGCGCCTTCCCCAGCTCCGGCCTTCTCGCCCGCCGCGCCGGGCGAGTCATTCCGCGCACCGCGCCACGGGGCCAAACATCATGTTCGACCCCCCGACAACGATCGTCGGCCTCATGCATGTGGCGTTGCGCTTGCCCCTTTGCCGGTCGCTCAAGGAGAAAAGAAGCGCAATCAAGCCTTGCATTCAGCATCTGCGACGGCAGATGAATCTCGCCGTTTCCGAAACGGGCGACCAGGACCTCCGACGCAGCTCCATCCTGGCTCTGGTCACCGTTTCGGGAGACAAGGATCTCGTGGAGCAAACCCTTGCCCACGCCGAGCGCTACTTGTACAGCCGCCCCGACCTCGAGGTCGTCGATGCGCAAATCGAGATCCTCTGAGAATCGGCGCCATGGCCGGGAGAGCCCGGCCATCAGGTCCTTTGGCGGCTCAGTTTCAACTCCCAGAAGGACGCCTCACCTGATGCTCCATTCCAGAATCAAGCGGGTGGAAGAGGAATACCGACACCAACTGGCGCAGATCATCGCCTACGAGATCGCCGATCCGCGCGTGGGACTCGCCACCGTCACGCGCGTCAGAGTGAGCAAGGATCTCAGCGAGGCCGTTGTCCTTGTCAGCTTTCTGGAGGACGATCCGGCCCAGGCCGACGAGGCGCTCTCCGTTCTCCAAGCCGCCCGCGGTTACATCAAGTGTCTCCTGGCCGAACGGCTCTCTCTGAAACGTCTCCCCGATCCGCATTTCAGGCTCGACAACTCGGCCAAGAAGGCCTTCCAGGTCTACGACATCCTCAGCGAGATCAAGCGCGAGGAGCCGCCCGCCGATTCCTCTTCACTCCCGGATGCGACACCCGGCGTCGAGTCGTAGCCGAGAGGGAGCGTGGAACCGCCTCAGCCGCGCGCAGGCGCTCTCTGTGTCCGCGCTTTTGCCGGTTGCCGCCATCGGCGCCGGGCCAAACCAGTCGCTATTCCCCGTCAAAGACGAAAGGCGCCGAGACGGTTATGTAAGGCAAAGACACGTCGTCAGGGAGCGGGAGAAAAGCCGCCGCGTCCTTGACGGCCTGAACTGCACGAGCGTCGCGGGCTGCGCTGCCGGATGATTCCTTGACCTGCACGTCCGTGATCGTCCCGTCGCGCTTGACCCGGAAGCGAACGACGCACGACGTTGGGCTCAGCAAGTGTCGGGGAACTCGAAAGTTCTCCTGAAGCTTCCTGTGCGCGTCGGCCAAGTACTCGAACGGGAGCGTGACGTTTTCCTCCGTCTGCAAGGTGGGCGGCTGGATGGATCCGGGGGCGAAGGGCAGACTCGGGGTCGCCTGCGAAACGCGAGGAAGAGTCGTCCTCTGGGGAGAGGGGGACGGTTCGGCGGCCTTCGCCTTTCGGGGCGCAGGCGCCGGGGTGGGGGTGGTCCGCGCCTGGCGCGGTTGCTTTTTCGGTTGGACAGTAGGTTTCGGTTTCGGCGTAGGGGCCGGTTCAGGCGTGGGCCTGGGCGTCGGCATCTTCTCCTTGGCGACGGCAACAGTCTTGACGACGCTTCTCGGTGTGGGCAGTGGCTTGATGACAACGTCTTCTATGGCGACAGGTTTCACGGGAGGGGGAGACGTGACGGGTGTCGGTTTGGTCTCCTCGACCTTCGGCGCTTCCTCTTCTTTCGGCGACTCTTGCTCTCTCGGGACCTCCGGCGTGTGTACAACAAGGTTCCCCGGCGCAACGATGACGCGTTTGGGACGCTGCACGGTGGGTGAAAGGAGGCTCAGAATTGCGATCACGAGAACAGCACAGACGTGTCCCACCGTGGAGTAGTAGAACGACCGGCTGATGGGATACCCGAAATGTTTCCTCGGAAACAGTACCATGGAAGGGTTTCGCGCCGCTGTGGGACGGTTTCTTATGCGGCGGCTTTGGCTTGTTCAGGGCGACTTCTTTCGCTCGATGTCGGTCTGGAGCCCGATGTTTTCCACTCCCGCGCGGTTGACGGCGCCGATAACTTGAATGAAAAGGCCAGCCGGACAGTCTTCGTCGGAGGCGATTATGACGGCCACATCCGGTCGCTGCTCTCGCTCGGCGCTTACCTTCTCGAAGACCTCGTCGAGGGTGACTCTCTTGCCATTAAGATAGATCCATTCTTCGGCCTCTCCCTCATGGCGTTTGGCAATCGCGATGAGCAAGGCGGTGTTCGGGTCCTGTGGCAGAGCCGGCGCTTCCTTCACCTCGGGAAGCTTCAATTTCAGGCCGTGGTTGAGCTGGGGCGCCACGAGCATGAAGGTAATCAGGAGGATGAAGGCCGTGTCGAGAAGATTGGTGACATTCATCGCTGCCAGTATTTCGAGGGGCTGTCGATGGCGTTTCATGCTCATTTGGGTCGCTTCCGGAAAGGGGCCTATCTCTGTGACCTTGAAGTCTAGGCCTCCAGAAAGGGCCCGACTCTTAGACATCCTGCTTCAACAACTGTTTCTGAATGACGTTCGAGAGCTCGAGCGAAAAAGAATCCATGCGACTGATGAGGACCTGAACTTGCGCCGTAAAGTAATTGTACATGACGGATGCGGGGATCGCAACGGCCAAGCCGGCGACCGTCGTGGTGAGAGCCGTGGCGATTCCCGGAGCCAAAGCGCTGAGGGCCGCCACCTCGTCCACGCCCAACGTCTGGAAAGTTGCCATGATGCCCCAAACGGTGCCGAAAAGCCCGATGAAGGGACAGGCGTTGGACGCCACCGCCAGGATAATCAGGTTGCCTTCCAGGTGAGCGATCTCATTGGAGATCGTCCGCTCCAACACGCGATCCACCCCGACCTTGGCGACCTCGACGCGCTGTTCGGCTGAGAGGCTGTAACCGACTCGATACCAGTCCTCGATTTCCAGCTCGAGGTACGCCTCACGCAGAATCTGGGCAAGAGGACTGTCGGGATAGGCCGCTGCGTTACGGTAAGAGTCCTCGAGGCTGCCCGTGCCCGCCATACACTCGCTGACGAAGCG
>DATKZW010000078.1:0-2162 GCA_035527775.1 Sumerlaeia bacterium
TCCTCCATGAACTTCGGGTCCGTGCTCAGCTCGAAGTAGGTCATCTTGCCGGCGATCTCGCGGGCGTGGTAGTAGCGCTCGCAGCTCAAAGCGGCCATCTTGGCGCCCGCGATCGACGTATTGCCGGCGAAACGCAGTTTCTCGGCCGACAAGTCGGGCAGGAGGCCGATGAAGACGGCGTTCTCGAGATCGAGGTAATTGCCGAAAGCCCCGGCCACCATGATCTCATCGATGTCGGAGAAACGCAGTCCCAGACCTCGAAGCAGCATTTTCGAGGCGGCATAGATGGCGCCTTTTGTCCGCACGAGATTGGAGACGTCCTCCTCCGTGATCACCAGGTCGCGCCCCGCCCCGTTCTCGCCGGCGCGCACGACGACGAGCTCCGGCGTTCCATCCGACCCCAAACGCAAGCGGTCCGACCGGTTGGACATGTCGAACTTCCCCGTCTTGTCCATGGCGCCCATGCGCAGCATTTCGGCCAGCAGATCGACGTAGGCGGTCCCGCAGATGCCCACCGGCGCCTTGTCGCCGATGGTCGAGTAGCTGAGCTTCTGGTTCCAGCTCCGCACGTGGTCGACGGCGCCGCGCGTCGCCCGCATGCCGTCGCAATTTCCCGCGCCCTCGAAAGAGGGACCGGCCGAAGCGCTGGCGCAGACGAGCCAGTCCTTATTGCCGATGACGATCTCGCCATTCGTGCCGATGTCGATGAGCATGCGCAGACGGTCCGACTCGTCGAGGCCCGTGGCCATCACTCCGGCCGTAATGTCCGCTCCGACGAAACCGCTGACGCAAGGCAGACAGTAAAGAAGTCCGCGCGGGTTGATTTTGAGGCCGACTTCCGCGGCGCGGAACGGCGGCGGCTGGTAGGCCACGCCGCTGTAGGGCTCCCGGCGAATCCAACGGGGCGTAGTTCCCAGCAGGAGGTGCATCATCGTGGTGTTGCCCGCGGCGACAACGACGTCGATGTCGTTCTTGCTGATGCGCAGCTTCTTCTCCACTTCATCGATCAGGGAATTGATGTCGGCGGCAGTCGTCTCCTGGAGTCGCTCGAGACCGTCGCGGTGGTTGTCGCACCAGATGATCCGCCGGATGACGTCCGCCCCATAAGCCGTCTGGGAGTTGTACTTGACCGCCGTCTCCAGAGTCTGACCGATCGAGAGATCCACCAGGTGCACCATGATCGTCGTCGTTCCCAAGTCCACGACGACCCCGAGGTTGGTGCCGCTCGTGTCGCCGGCGGCCACGTCCGCGATCTCGCTCAAACGCCCGCGGTTGCCGATCGTGGCGGTGACGCTCCCGTTGGACCGGCGCATCGCCTCAGGCAGGGTCCGCATGATCTTGAGCCCCATCTGGTACTCGTGATCGCCGCCCAAGGCGTTCCTCAGCGCGAATTCCAGGCGCTCGAGGTCCGCGCTGTTGTTGTCCAGGGTCGGCATCGGGACCTGGAGGTGGATGCGCTTCACGAGCGGGTCGAGAGTCGCCGGCTGGCGCGAGCGCGTCGCCACTTGGCGCAAGTGGCGGCGGGGCTGGCCGACCTCCGGGACTTCCTCGTGGAGCTGGGCTTTGGGCGGAACTTCGACCACGACATCGCTGATGACGCGCGTCTCGCAGGCGAGCACATAGCCTTCCCGGATTTCCTCGGGGGTCAAAAGGAAATGCGTCGTGCCGCCTTTGATTCGCCCCTCGCGGACGATCACGCGACATTTTCCGCACACGCCGTCGCCCCCGCACAAGCTGTCGACGAAGACGCCGGCCGTCCGCGCCGCGTCGAGGATCGTGGCGCCGCGGGGCACTTGCACCCGCGGCCCATCCTCGCCGCCGAAGCGAACGACGCACGTGGGTTGCGGTTTCTTGTCTTGTTCCTCGCCCATTGTCCCTGCAAAACCCCGAACGCCCAGGTCCGGAATCCGGATATCGAAATCCGAGATAGACTCAACACGCAGATGCCGAAACCCAATCCGCGCTTCGCGCTTGTTTCGGATTTCGGATTTCGCGCTTCGGATTTCCTCCCCCTATGCCTTCCACTGGGTCTTCAGATAGGAGACCAACCCGGAGGCTTCCTTCGGTCCGACAAAGGCTTCCCAGCCCGACTCGTCGCTCGTCGAGGCGCTCAGCACGGCGACGTGACCGGGCAGCACGAGTCGCTTGTGCCTGACCTTCGA
>DATKZW010000079.1:0-17032 GCA_035527775.1 Sumerlaeia bacterium
ATTCAACGACGGGTTTCTGCTCGACACATTCCCGGGCCGCTCTTTGCGCCTGATCACGCCGCGCGGCTCGGCGTCCTACGACGCCCAGCTCCCGGTCGGCGAGTGGACGCACGTTGCGGCGACCTACGACCCGGAAGGCGACATCCGGCTCTTTGTGGCGGGAAAGCGCGTCACTGCGCAGAAGATCGAGACGCGACTCCCGGGGGAGGAGTTGGGGGACGTCGCGCCGCGTGTGGAAAGGCTGCGCTCCTTCCACGACGCGCTCGGTCGAGCCGGTCTCGGCGACACGTACGAAGCGGCCCACGCGCGTCTCGTCATGGAATGCGTGGACGCCGCCGCCCAGCGCGCCGAGATGCTCAAGAGAGGGGGCTTTCCCGAGCTTCCCCCCCGATCGAGAAGAGCCGCCGATGTTTCTTACGTCGATACCGTGCGGGCCCATTGCGACGGGCTCGAGAAGACGCTCGACTCCTACGAGGGATCGGAAGATCCGCGGAAACGCCGCGTCTTCGAGTTGTGGAAAGGACGGCGATAGGTTTGCCCGCCGTCAGCCTTCCTCGGCGACCGTCGGCGTCGCCTCCACGCCGACGAGTCGCTTCACGTCGGCGACGATGAGATAGAGGCAGGGGGTGACAACAAGGGTGAGGACGGTCGCGGCGGCAAGGCCGAAGGCGAGACTGACGGCCATCGGGAGCAGAAGCTGGGCCTGCATCGAACGTTCGAAGAGAAGGGGCGCCAAACCCGCGACGGTGGTGATGGAGGTCAGGATGATGGCGCGAAAACGCGCGCGCCCGCCAAATACAACCGCATCAAGCAAATCCTCCCCCGTCGCCGCTCTGCGGTTGATGAAGTCGATGAGGACAAGCGAGTCGTTCACGACCACGCCCGCGAGAGCGACGATCCCGAAGAGACTGATGATCGTCAGCGACATCCCCATGATGATGTGCCCGATGAAAGCGCCGACGAGGGCGAGGGGAATGGCGCACATGATAATGACGGGCTGAATGTAAGACCGGAACTCCGCCGCCAGAAGGCAGAAGATCCCGATCAACACATACGCGAAGCCCACCACCAGGCTGCCCAGCGCCTCGCGGGTCTCGCGCGCTTGGCCTTCCAGATCGAAACTGAGCCCCGGATGGCGCCGGGTGAGGTCGGGAAGGAATCCCCGAAGCGGCTGTTCCCTTCGCTTGCGGTTCTCGAGGAGCCCTTTCCAAAACGGCTTCGTCGAAGGTCCGTCGGCGTCTTCCCGCCCGCCTCCGTGCATGAGGTTCCGGACGATCTCCTCGGCGTTCGCCGTCGCTTCGTCCAGATCGGCGGTGACCGTGATGGATCTCCTTCCATCGATGCGACGAATGGCGGAATAGCCGCGTCCGAACTCGATCTCGGCGACTTCCGAGAGCGGCGCCTCGTCATTGCGCGCCGTGCGGATGCGCATCGTCTCGACGTCCGACCGTGTGCGGCGCTGGGATTCCGGGTAACGCACCATCACCTTCAACTCGTTGCTTCCGCGCTGAATGCGCAGGGCCTCCGCGCCGTAGAAGCCTTGGCGCACCTGGCGCGCGATGTCCTCCTGTGTCAGGCCCAGAGTGCGCGCCTGCGGCTTGGCTTTCACCTTCAGTTCCCATTTCCCGGGAACGAAGTCGTCGCGGATATCGAAGACGCCGGTGTAGGCCGCCAGCTTCGCCTTCAATTCGTCCGCGGCTTGGCTGACATGCTCGAGATCGCGGCCGAGCAAACGGATCTCAATGGGCGCTCCCCCAGGCCCCGCTTGCGCGCCGGAGAAAGTCAGTTTCTCGACGCCGGGGATGACGCCGGCTTCCTCGCGCCAGCGATCCATGATCTCGATCGCCGGGATGCGGCGCTTGGCCGCTCTCTCTCGCCGCGCAAACCGCTGGAGCCGGGCAACGGGGCCCGACGAGGGATTCCGGATCTGGGTGGGAAGCAGCTCGACGAGGATCTCCCCCACGTGACTCCCGGATGCGCCGGGCACGGCGCCCTTTCTGGAGATCTCCCCGACGGTCGACAACGTGTACTTCACCACCGAGAGTCCTTCCGGCAGATCGGGGGCCGTTTCCTCCGCGACGCGGGCTAAAGCCTTCTCTAAACGCTCGACGGCCTGTTCCGTCTCCCCCACGGAGGTTCCCTCGGGGAAAGCCACCTCGGCGACGAGGTAGTCGGAATCGAACTTGGGGAAAAAAACAAAGGGGAGCCGCCCCCCGACGACCAGGCCCGCCGATGCAATCACCGATGCCAGCGCCAGCGCCGCGGTCACGTACCGCCAACGCAAGGCGGGGCGCAGGATCGGGAGGTAGAACCGGTCGATAACGCGCTGGATGGCTCGATGACGCCAACCGGGTTTCAGGATGGCCTCGGGCGCTCTCTTCATGCTGCTCTCCAAGGAATGTTTCAGGTGGGCCGGCAGAATGAGAAACGCCTCGAGGAGCGAAATGGCCAGAGTGGCAATCACGGCCAGCGGCATAACGGCGATGAATTTCCCCATGATGCCGCTCACGAAGAAGAGCGGGCAGAAAGCCACCATGGTCGTCAACACCGAAACGGCGACCGGCCACCCCACCTCGGCCGCCCCCTCGACGGCGGCGCGGAAGGGCGATTCGCCCTGGCGGAAATGGGCGTAGATGTTCTCGCCCACAATGATGGCGTCGTCGACGACGATGCCCAGGGTCATAATGAAGGCAAAAAGCGAGATCATATTGATCGTCGCGCCTTGCGTGTAGAGGATGATGAATCCGCCCATGAAAGAGACGGGTATTCCGATGGCCACCCAGAAAGCGAGACGCCAGCGCAGGAAGAGGCACAGCGCGAGGAAAACGAGGATCAGTCCCTGTCGGCCGTTCCTGATAAGGAGGGAGATACGGTCGCGGACGTGAACCGAGCTGTCAAAGCAGGTGGCCAGGCCGATCCCCTCCGGCAGTTGCAGCTTCTTCTCCTCGATGTAGCGGAGCGCCGCGTCCACGACGTCGATCGCGTCCTGGCTGGCCGTTCGCATGACCTGGACGACCACGGCCCGCTTGCCGGCGAAGCGCGAGTAGCGGTCCACCTCCTCGAACCCATCGACTATGGTGGCGATTTGCCCTAGTCGGACCATGGCGCCCTCGCTCAGAGTGACGACGGGAATGTCCTCGTATTCCCGCCCGGTGTAGCGCCGGCCTTTGCCGCGTAGAAGGATTTCCCCCTGAGACGTCTTGATTTTGCCCGCCGGCAAATCCTGACTCCACCGCCGCACGGCGTCCGCCACCTGGGTGAAGGACAGGTTGTGGCGCCGCAGGGCTTCCTCGCTGACCTCGATGGAAATCTCGTACTCGCGGGCGCCCATTAGGAAAGCGGTCGAGATCTCCTCGGTCGCGGTCAGATCGTCCCGCACGTTTTCGGCGATTCGGCGCAAGACGCGCTCGGGCGCGTCGCCGTAAACGGCGACGTAGACGGCCGGCTCTTGAATCGTCAGGGCCGCCACGGTCGGCTCTTCCGCCTCCTCGGGGAAGGTGAAAATCCGATCGACCGCGTTCTTGACGTCGTTGAAGACCTTCTGGTGGTCGGCGTCGGCTTCGAGTTCGGCAAGCGCCGAGCCGACGTTTTCCAATGCGGTCGACGTGATCCTCTTGATTCCCGCAATCCCCTTGATCCCCTCTTCGACCTTAATGCAGATGCCCTCTTCGACCTCCTCGGGGCTGGCCCCCGGGTAGGGGACGCTGATCAGGATCATGTCGAGGGAGAACTCGGGAAAGAGCTCGCGCCGCATGCGCAGCACCGAGAGGAGGCCGCCCACAAGAATCAGCGCCATGAGGACGTTGGCCGCCACGGGCGTGCGCGCCGACCAACGGGCGAGCGGCCTCATTGCGACCCCTCCCCGGGACCCGTCTTCGGCGAAGCGTCGGCGTCGGCCGCGGCGTCGCTCGGCGCGAGGCCCGTCCCCTCGCGGTAGATCAGACGCAGCTTCATATTCTCAACCGGCGCCGACAGTGGGGAGACGATGACAAGATCGCCCGCATCCACGCCGCTCTCGACGAAGGAGAGACCCCGCAAGTTCCGCAATACGCCGACCGGGCGGGAAACAAGTCGCTCCTCCACGGCCAGGTGAACGCGCCCTTCCTCATCGATGGCGCCGCGGGGGAGCGCGATGGCGCGCTCGACGCTGCGGCCCTGGATCTCCACCTCCACGAAAAGGCCCGGCAGGAACGGAGGCGCCGTCTCGGCGAACTCTCCCCGCGGCGCCGGATCTCGGAATTCCACGACCAATCCCGCGGTCCGCGTGACCCGGTCGATCTCCCCGAGCACGCGCGCCAGGCGGCCTTCCCATTCGAAGGTCCGGCCTCCGCTCTTGAGGCGGGCGACCGCCCGCGGAGCGTTCTCCACGCCTCGTGGAGCGTCCCCCAACAGCGGATCGGCGCCCGGGTTTCCGGGGGGCGTCCCGCTGCCCGAACCCGGCAAGCGCGCCGTGTCGACCCAGAGGAAGTCTTCGAGGGGAACCTGAAGCGCGATCTCCATGGCGCTGACATCGTAGATTCGGGCAAGAAGGGTGGAAACATTCACGAATTGCCCGACTTCGATCTGCTCTTCGGCGGCGCGGCCCGCGAAGGGAGCGCGAATCTCGGCGTGTTCGAGGTTGAGGCGGGCGTCCTCGAGTTGCGCTCGCGTTTGCCTGAGACGCGCCTGAGAGGCGGCGTAGCGCTCAGGCAACAAGGCGAGTTGATTGCGGCTAGATTGCGCCCGCGAGCGGCTCGATATCCAGCCCCTTTCGGCCTCGTCGCACGCCGCCTGGGAGCCGGACGCGGACTTCAGCAGCTGCCGCGCGCGATCGAGCGCGCGCCGGGCCAGGTCCGTTTCCGCTTCCGCCAACGCCAAGTCCGCCTCGGCGTTCCTCTTCTCCTGCTCGAGGGTCCTCAGCTCCACCTCGCCTTGCTGGACGGTCGCCTCCAACCGGCGCACGGCGAGTTCGTACGATCGCGGATCGATGCGAACGAGCAGCTCGCCCTTCTCGAAGAAGCCCCCCGTTCTGAGGGAAGGCGCCACGTAGACGATCTCTCCCGCAACCTGCGCCACGAGACGGAGATCGCGCTTCGCCTCCACCGTTCCGTAGGCGACGACGTTCATGTCGGCGGGCGCCGCCGTCGCCCGCATCACTTCGACGGGCGTGCCCTCCCGGGAGGGCTGGCGCTGGGCGGGTTCGGGCTTGGTGGCCTTCAGCCAGGCAAAGACCGCCGCGGCGACGGCGAGGATAACGCTGACGGCGATGGCGCTGGTCGGGACTCGCTGGCGCTTCATCGGGGGCGGCTTCCTTCTCGACTCGGACGGAAGCATTGGGGACTGGGGACCCTCTGTTCCGCGACGGTCAGGCAGGTCTCTCGCGCCACGAAGAAGCCCAAAAAGGACGGCCCATAGAGGGCCGGCTCATCGAGCCGGGGAATCCTGGCCGAGGGCGGGACGCGGGTGCGCGCACCTGCGTTTTCCGTTCCATACGGACTTTACTACGCACCGGCGCCGGAGTCAATCGGATATTCCCCGAACCCGCGCCAGCAGGACGCCCATCCGTCTTGGGCGGGATTCTTTTTCGCGCGATGCCGCCACTGCCGCGAGAAGCTTGACGCTCTCGTCAGGGCCGTATATGAGGAACGGCGAAGGAATGAAGAACGAGGCCAACCTTTGGCTGGCGGGGAAGATGAGGGATGTGGGATGAAGCGCCGAGCGAGTGCGGGATGGAAGACGCTCCGCATTCCGCGATCCGATTCGGGAAGAAGGAGAAAGGACACATGGAAACCCACACGCCGACCCGTGAGGAAGCGATGGCTCTGTTGCGGGAGTACAATCAGGATG
The DNA here is from genome assembly GCA_035527775.1 of Sumerlaeia bacterium. GTDB lineage: Bacteria > Sumerlaeota > Sumerlaeia > UBA8349 > UBA8349 > DATKZW01. The sequence continues at coordinate 5,827 of DATKZW010000079.1, forward strand.
AGAGCCTGATCAACCATGCCAAGGCCGTCGAGGCCGTGATGCGGTACGCGGCGCGCAAGCGGGGCGAGAACGAGGAAGAATGGGGCGTCATCGGCCTCATCCACGATCTTGACTACCAACGCTTTCCCAATGAGCACTGCGCGAAGACGCGGCAGATTCTCGAGGAGCGCGGGTGGCCGGAGGAATGCGTCCGCGCCGCGGTCTCCCACGGCTGGGGCATTTGCAGCGACGTCGAACCGCGGAGCGATCTGGAGAAGACGCTCTTCGCCATTGACGAGTTGACGGGCCTCGTGGCCGCCTGCGCTCTGGTGCGTCCCTCGAAGAGCGTGCGCGACACGGCGGCGAAGTCGGTGATGAAGAAGTGGAAGCAGAAGAGCTTCGCCGCCGGCGTCAATCGCGAAGTGATCGAGAAGGGCGCCGGGATGCTCGGCGTTGAACTTGCCGATCTCATTGCGGACACGATCATGGGCATGCGCGACGTGGCGGACGAGATTGGGCTCTGAGCGAATCGGGTCGTGTCTCCTCGTGAAACTAGGGAATTGCGGGTGGAGGTGAGGCGAGGCAATCTAGGGACATCTGTGACTGGCCCCTACGAGTCAGTTGCCCGAGACGAAGCGGGAGAAACGGATGCCAAACGGCCACACGGCAGCAACCAAGCACGATAGCAAGGGGTGGATCGGCTGGATCGCGGAAAGACCTGTTTTGCAGGGCGGATTGGGAGACCTTGCCAGACGCCGACAAAGGCCGTCCGGAATTCGCGGGGGTCCGGATCGGTTGCGGGCCGCTCGCTGCATGGGGATTGCGATAAAGCGGCGGAGGAGCATTAGAATGCCCCGACGGAAGAAGGAGCGCGCGCATGAGATTCTCGCTTCTTGACTGGACTATCGTTCTTGTCTACGTCGCGTTCGCCTTCGGCGTCGGCGTCGCAGTGCGGAAACGAGTCCGGAGCGTCGCCGACTTCCTGGTGGCGGGAAGGCGCGTTCGCCTTCATCTCGGCATTGCGTCGCTGGTCGCCACGGAGCTCGGCCTGGTTACGATGATGTACATGGCCGAGGAAGGCTTTCGGAACGGTTTCGCCGCGCTCATCATCGGCGTGATCTGGGCAACCTGCTATATGGTCATCGGCCGCACGGGATTCATCATCGACCGGATTCGACGCCTTAGGCTTCTGACGATCACCGAGTTCTTCGAGGCGCGCTACAGCCGGGGCGTGCGGTTCCTTGGGGCCTTGCTTCTGGTCACTGCCGGGACCCTCGGGATGGGCGTGTTCGCGAAGGCGGGCGCGGTTTTCATCGTGCATTTCACGAACATACCGCCCCAGCGCCTCGACCTCACCATGACGGTCCTGGTCCTCGCGGTCCTCGGCTACACGGTCCTCGGCGGCATGATATCCGTCGTTCTCACGGACTACGTGCAATTCATCGTTCTCGCCGTCAGCATGACGTTTGCGACGGGCTTCGTCCTGCACAACGTCGGATACGCCGATCTCTTCGACAAGGCGGGCGCGATGCGCGCCGCTCTCCCGGATGCGGGATTCAACCCGATAACCCATCCGCAATACGGCTGGTGGTTCATCGCCTTCATGCTGGTCTTCAACATGGCGGGCTGCATCCTGTGGCAGCCGGTCGCGCAGCGGGTCCTCGCCGCGGAGCGACCCGAGCTGAACAAGAAGATCTTCACGACGGTCAGTCTCATGTTCCTCGGCAGGGCCTTCTTCCCGATGCTGTGGGGAATCGGCGCGGCGGTCTATCTCGGAAGCGGATACGAAGACCCCCTGGCCGCCATGCCGGATTTCCTCGCCCGGATCGTTCCCATTGGGTTCAGCGGCCTCCTGGCGGCGGGCATGATCGCGGCGTTGATGTCGACGTACGACAGCTACCTTCTCGCGTGGGGCGGCGTCATCGTTCAGGACTTGATCGCCCCTTTCCAGAGGAACGGGCTCTCGGAGAGGACGCGCGTCCTCCTGACGCGCCTCTTCGTCATAATCATCGGCGCCCTCATGCTCGTCTTCGGAATCTGGCACGAGCTGAAGGACTCCGCCTTCCGGTTCCTGGTCGATCTGTGCATCCTCTACTACGCGGGCGGCATGGCCGTCATCATCGCGGGGCTCTATTGGCGGCGGGCGACGACGTGCGGCGCCTACCTTGGCTTCCTCTGCGGCGGGATTCTGCCCGTTGCCTACATCATCGGCGATCTGATGATTCAAGGCCAAGGGGAAGAGGCCGTGAACTTCGTTCGCCAATGGATCCCCGACGACAACTTAAGGCGGTTCCTCAGTTTCGTCTTGGGGGCCATTGGCGTCGTCGTGGGATCGCTCCTGCCGATCGGCAAGCCCAAGATCCTCGAGTATCCGGAAGACGAGTGAGAGGAGAGGGACGATGAACGCGTGGAAGATGATCTGGATGGTCGTGCTGCCTGCCGGAATCGGGCTCTTTGTGTTGATATCGCTCGTGGTGAGCGTCAAGGGGTTTGCGGAAATCCGCGATCTGCTCGGCGGGATGAAGGAACGCAGGTAGGTCGCGGGGAATTCCCAATTGACCGACAAAGGAGATCGCCGGAATGGACGCCCCGGAAGTCAAACTCGCAGCCGTCGACTACGCCCTCATCGTCCTCTACATGCTCGCGCTGATCGGCATCGGCCTGTACTACCGGAAATTCGCCTCAAAAAGCATCGAGAACTTCTTCCTCGGCGGGCGCAGGATGCGGGGATGGATGACGGGCACGTCCTACGCCGTCACGTGCATGAACGCCGAGGTCGGCACGGTCTACTGCGGCATAACGGTCGCGAGCGGGATGTTCATCTGCTGGTGGTACTTCAGCCGCTTCGGTCTCTGCATGATGATCGCCGCCATTCTGTTCGCCGTCTTCTGGCGGCGTCTGCGAATCTTCACCTCCCCGGAGTTCTACGAACTCCGGTTCTCCGGAAACGCCGCCCTCACCGTGCGCTCCTGGGTCACGGTCCGCAGCGCCTTCATCGCCGTCGTGGCCTGGACCGGCTCGGGCCTCGTCGGCCTCTCGAAGGTTTTCAGTGAACTCCTCGGATGGTCGAAATTCGAGACGCTCCTCATCGTTATCCCCGTGATTCTGTTCTACGTCCTCCTTTCGGGCTACGTCGGCGTCGTCGTGTCCGACTTGCTCCAGACCCTGATTCTGACCGTTTCCATGATCACACTCATGGGGGCGGTCTGGATCGAGTTCGGCGGCCCCGTGGGGCTGCACGGCGCCCTCGTCGCGGCCTTTCCCAACAACCCGAGCGTCGTGAGCTGGCATCCGCCCATGAACCACGCCTTCCTCGGTCTTGTCGGGGTGATGGCTTGGACTTTCGGCACGTCCCTCGGTTACGGGGGCGACGTGGCGCCGGTCGCCGGGGCCATGGAGGGGCAGCGGCTGCTCTCGTGCCGAAACGCGCGCGAGGCGTCGAAGATGTACATTTGGACCATCGTCATGCTCTTCATCATGCTGGCGGTGATGACCTTGCCCGCTCTCGGGGCCTTGGCGAAATGGCCGGAACTCTACAATGCCCCGAGCGCTGAGCGGGAGCTCGTTTTCGGAAGGCTTCTCGGCGCGTACCTGCCGCCCGGTCTGCTTGGTCTGGCTGTCATTGCCATGTTCGCGTCGATCATGTCCACCGTGGACTCGAACATGAACTTCGGCGCGCAAGTGTTCGTCAACGACATCTACAAACGGTCTCTCGCGCCGCGGGCCTCCATGGGCGAGTGCTTGTTCGTCGGGAAGGTCGTCATGTTCGTCATTCTGGGACTCGCGATTCTGGTCGCCACGATAGCCGAGACGGTGATCGGCTTCTCGGTCTTCATGCTCCAGTTCTCCTGCGCCGAGATGTCGGCCAACTGGGGCCAGTGGTGGTGGTGGCGGTTCAACGCCAAGGCGCGTCTCGCGGCGTCCTTCGGGGGACCCATCATCTTCCTCATCAACCGATTCGTCCTGTTCAGGCATCTCGTGAATCGAGGGATCGTGTCCGAGGACTCGTCCGCTTATTTGATTGTCTTTGCTTCCATTCTCGGAACCACCGTTCTGTGGCTCATCGTCTCACTCGCCACGAAGCCCGACCCCGAGGAGAAACTCATCGAATTCTACAAGCGAGCGCGCCCCATGGGCTGGTGGGGGCCGATCGCGGAGAAAGCGGGGAAAGAGGACACGCGGGGCCTGTGGCCGATCCTCGTTGGGTTCGGGGTCGCCGTTCTCGGTCTCGTCATGATCGCTTCCGGAATCCTTGCGATTCACGGTCTCTATCTGGGTCAGACGAGAACCGTCGTCGCCACGGCGATCGTCGCTTTAACGAGCGGATACGCTTTCAAGCGGGCCTACGCCGCCTATATGCGCCGCCTGGGCGTGCCGGAAGCGGAAGACGACCCGTCCGCTCCGGCCGAGGCGTGAAGCCGGCTCCCCGACCGCTCTGCTTGGCTTCGCCAACAAGGACCGTCACGGCATAATCGCCGCGCAGGTCGCGGCTCGCGGCGCCCTCGAGTGCGTGCGGCAGCCGCGCCTCCCACGGAGCGCGTCAGCGGGACGCCCGCGCCATCATTCCGCACTCCGCGTTCCGCGGTCCTACTTCAATTGAACCAAAGTCACCGCCCCGCCGCCGGCGCTTGAATCCGCGAGGCGGAAGCGGGCGGCGTGGGGGTGGTCGCGCAGGAAATCGTGCAGGGCGGAACGCAAGGCGCCGGTCCCGCGGCCGTGGATGATGCGAACGTCGGAGAGATGGGCCAGCACGGCCTCGTCGAGGTACTTGTCGACGGCGGTTAGCGCCTCCTCAACGTGTTGACCGTGGATGTCGAGCTCCTGCGGCGCCGCCTGAACCACGCCGCGCGTGGCGTAGCGCGGCCCCGAATCATATCCCTGCGACGCGCCCGCCGGCGGAGAAGCGAGACGCAGATCCTCGAGCGCCGAGTCGATCTGAAGACTCCCGACCACGATCTTGGCGCGACCGCGCGCCCCGTCGATCCGCTCGATCCGGCCGACTTGCTCGCCTCCGGCAATCACGACCCAGTCCCCTTCCGACGGCTCGTACGGCCCCGTCTCGACTCCGGCGGCGACCGAATCAGCCGATCTCAGGAGTTCCTCTTCTCGTTTCCGAATCGCCTCGATCCGCGCCTCGGCCGCCTTCTGGTCCTGCGCGATGCGTTCGCGGGCCTGCGAGATGGCTTGGCGCGAGGGAAGATTGGCGATCCGTCGCTCGATGTCGCGGCGCGCTTCATCGAGCATCGCCTTGTATTCCGTCTCATACCTCTTGCTCTTGTCGATCCTGACGCGCTCGAGTTCCGCGTGGACTTCCTTCAGCTCGCGCCGTTGCTTGTCCGTGCGCTTGCGCGCCGCCTGAGCCTTGCGGACCTCCTCTTCCAAGCGCGCCTCCCTCTGGTGAAGGGCCTCCAGAAGTTCCGATAGCTCGCGCTCCTCTTTGGGCAGATGCTCGATGGCGGCGTCGACGATCTCGTCGGGCAGCCCCTCGGCTCGCGCGATCGTGAAGGCTTCGCTGATACCGGGAGTGTCCAGGTGGATCTCGTAGAGCGGACGGTGCGTGCGCGGGTCGAGACGGAACGAGGCGTTGCGAGCGGCGGGCGATTCGTGCGCCCAGTCTTTGAGGGTCGGCAGGTGGGTCGTCACGAAGGTGAGGGCGCCGCGAGCGATCAGGGCCTCGAGGATGGCGCGCCCCAAAGCGCCCGCCTGCAGCGGATCGGTCGCCTTGCCAAGCTCGTCGAGCAGAACGAGGGCTTCGTCGCCGCATGCTTCGAGAATCCACGAGATGCGGCGGATGTGGGCCGAGAAGGTGCTCAGCCCCGCCGAAACGCTTTGCTCGTCGCCGACCTCGGCCAGCACTTGGCGAAAGAGCGGCAAACGCGAGTCGACCGCCGCGGGGACCGGGATGGCGCTCTGCGCCATGAGAGCGATCAACCCGATCGTCTTCAGGGCCGTCGTTTTGCCGCCGGTGTTCGGACCCGTAATCACGAGAACTCGGTTCTCCGGCTCGAGCCGCATGTTGAGCGGCACACTCCCCTTCGGGTCGCGGAAGAAGAGGAGCGGATGGTGCGCCTGGATCAAGTCGAGGGTGAGACCCCGTTCGATCCGCGGCCGATGCAGATCGTGGCGATGGGCCAGCCGCGCGCGGGCGTGCCACAGATCGATCGCCAGGAGCGCCTCGCGATTCTCCTCCAGAACGGGAAGGTCCTCTCGGGCGCGGCCGGCGAGCTCCGTCAGGACGCGCACGACCTCCTCGCGCTCGCGATTCTGCTCGGCGGCCAGGCGGTTCGCCGGCTCCACGGCCTCCACCGGCTCGACGAAAAGCGTTTCCCCGGAATTCGACGTGTCATGGACGATGCCCGGCAGGCGGCCCCGCGCCCCCACGCGCACCGGCACGACGCGCCGCCCGTTGCGCAAGGTCGTATACGACTCCTGCAGAACGGTCTCGTTCTGAAGTTTCGAGAGAATGCGACTGAAGACGTTGTCGATCTCGCGTTCGAGACGCTGGCTGCGCTTGCGGCACGCGCGCAGCTCCGGGCTCGCCGAATCGCGCACGAGGCCGTCCCGATCGAAAACCCGGTCGATCTCGGCGTCCAGTTCGGCCAAAGGATCGATGATCTCGGCGCGGCCCCAGCAGGTGGGCATCCGTTCGTGCGCCGCTTTCAGATGACGCCGCACGCGCGCCCCCAGAGCGATGAACCCGCGCAGGGCAAGCCATTCCGCCGGCTCCACCAGACTGCGGGGCACGGCGAGCTGCTCGAGGATCCCGCCGCAATCATTGAACCCCGCAATGGGAAGCTCGCCGCCCGAGTCCAGAAGCCCGAGAATTTCCTCCACCGCGTCCCAATGCTGGGCGATCGTTTCCACGTCGGTCCACGGACGCGCTTCGAGCAGAGCGCGGCGCGCCGCGGCCGACTCGGCCAGCGCGGCGACGTGCTCCAGGACGGCGGGGAACTCCAGGCGATGGAAAGTGGTCTCGTCCATGCATCGATGTCCGAATGAAAGTCCGGCCCGCGACGCGCGCCGGCCCTGGAGCGCGGGAACTCGATCCCGAAGGCGAAGCGCCCGCCGCTCTCCCCGCGCGCCGCTCCTTGCGCGTCGTCCGAAGGCGCCTTCCTGCCCCGAGCATTATTCGCGAAGTACCCCGGCAATGCCACGGTTTTTCCTCTCAGGCAGCCCTTCTGGGCGCGTCTCGCTTCCGCTCCCTTCGCCAAGCTCCAGCCCGTCAAGATCAGGCCGCCGCTCAAGGGAGCGGGGGGCAACCGCCTGCCGCGCCGCCGCGCAAGGTCCTGCTCGGCAAGAATCGCGGCAGCCGCGTCTCGGGGCTTTGGGGTCGATTTGCGTCCCGCAAGAGTTACGGGGTGAAGAACGTCTGAAGCCGCATGGAGAACTCCTGAGAGTCGGCGAAGAGGTCGATGAGATCGTCGGTTGATTGCGCCCCGGAATCGAGCTGACCGCTCCAGTGCGCAACCTCCGGGTTGCTGGGGAAACGGCCGAGGAACGCGCGGTAAAGGCGCTCGACGAGCGCCGTATGCGGAGCGGCGAGTGCGGAGTTGACGAGATTCTGGAACTCCGCGGACGCGATCACCTCGCGCGCCATTTGCTTGGCTTGCGCCCGAACCGCCTCCGATCCGCCCTGGACGTACGCCGCGTCGAAGAGCGCGGAGGCGTACTCCAGCCCCTCCTTGTCGACGAGCCGGTCAAGAAGCCCGATGTACATGAACGTGACGAAGTTCCGCGCCGCGTCGCCTTCGTAGCCGGGATACATGGCCTGAATGCGCGCGGCGAACTCCTCGGACTCGGCGAAGATCGTCACGACCTCCCGACGATTCAAGTCCGGCGCACGTATCCAGTCGCCTATCTCCACGATGTTCGGCGGGCGGTCGAGAAAGACCCGATAGCAGTCTGCGAAGAACTCCTCGTCGGATCGATTGCGCGCCGCGCACTCCACGGAAAAGAAGAAGATGCGCGCCATTTCGCGCGGCACGAACCGCACGTCAATGCCGAAACTCACGGCATAGTTGAAATATCCGTAATGCCACGCGTCCACCGCTCCGGGTTCGGGCCCCCGGCCAAGAACGAGCTCGTAGAATGACTGAGTCATGCCGCGGATGGGTTCCGGCGTCGGCGTTGCGGTCGGAGCCGCCGTGGAGGTCTGGGTCGGTGTCGGCGCAGGAGTAGGACTTGAGGTTGGGGCGCCCGTGGCGGTCGGTTCGGGTTCGGGCGTTTCCGTTGGCGTCGGCGTTGGCGTGGGCTGCGGCGTTGCGCTTGGAGTCGCGGTCGGGGTCGCGCTTGGCGTTGGGCTGGGCGTTGCGCTCGGTGTTGGGGTCGGGGCGGGCAACACGTTGAATGATTTCTCGCAATAGGGTCCGACGGCCGCGATGCTGTCCTCTCCGTAGAAGTCCGAGGCCGGACTCCCTCCATATAGGAGAATAAAGCGAAGAGTGGCGGACCCGGCGGTCGCCGGCGCCGTGAAGGTGAAAGGACACTCCACCGTCCTCGGGTCCCCGTTCGGTTCGCCGTCCACAACGCGCGACAGTTCTTCAGAGGGATCCCAATCGCCGAACACCGAGGCAAACACCGCCCGCCCCTGGTTGTACGATCCTGAAGACATGGCGTCATCCGCATACTCAACGCGCACGAGGGAGTCCACGGACTGCCCCGAATACACGCCTGCCGGAAGCGTCCAAGAGACGACGCGCCCTGAGCAGTACTCGCCGGCGACGTTGGATATCTTTCCGTCTGGAGACAGCTCGGGCTGCAGCCGCAGCCGGAACCAGTCCGGCGTCTGCGCCGCTTCGGCGAACGCAAACCAGCTTTCGTGTCCGTCTGTCTGATCGGCCGCGCCATCGGCGTCGGAATCGTAGGCCGTGACCGCAAAGACGTCCGCAGCGCTCGACGGATTGACGGACAGGCGCCGCACGTTCCCAGCATCGATGCTGGCCCGGGGAGACACGATCTCCCCGGCTTCGAATACGTGGACCCGGTAACCCGCGCCGTCCGACTCCAGAGAGGGCGACCAGTACAGAGTGGAGTCGCCGCCGTCCTCCACTACCTGCAGGACGAGGGGCGGGGAGATGGGGGCGTCGTTCGAAGGCCGGGAAAGCCAGCCGGAGCTGTCTATGAGCGCGCGGGCGTCGTTGTCCTCCCAGTCGTAGATCAGGTCGCGGATGAGCTCCTCCCGCGCCACGCCCCACCAGTTGTTCCGCGCGTTGATGTCCGGGAAAGAGCTGGAGTAGCCTGTTGTCAGCGCATACTGCCCAGAATTCAGAAAGATGTTGTTGCCGTTTATCCTCGGCAGGACATGCGGTACGACATCGCCGTAGAGAAAGACGCCTCCTCCATTGCTCACGATGCAATTCTCTTCTATCAGACTCGGGCCGCCGTGAGAGGGCGAGAAATACACAGCATAGTCTCCACGGTTGTCCAAGATGCTGTTTCGGCACAGATCTCCGACGATGCCACCGAATCTCACAGAAAAGCCCCGGCCTCCGTTCCTCGCAATTACATTCCCCGTGACCTCCCGCGTATAGTCGCTGATGATCCCATCGCCGCCGTTCGCGACCACGTAGTTGTCTTGTAGGTAGCACGACGATGCGTTGTCCGCCGCCACGCCATGACCGTTGTTCGAGACCACAAGGTTGCCTTGAACGATGATATCCGCCCAGCCTCCCCTGATCTGGACACCGATACCGCCGTTCCCTTCGATCTCATTGCCCCCAACATACCCGGCCCCGATCACCATGTGTACCCCGTCCTGCCCATTGCCCCTTATCGTGTTCCCCGCCACGTTCGCATCATTCGTATTGCCGGACACCCAAATCCCGTAGGAGGCGTTATCCAGAATCTCGTTGCCCTCCACTCGGACATTCTCCCCGTCAAGGTCAAGGTGCACCCCGGCTTCGCCGCTGAACCGGATCGTGCACGCGTGGATGTAGGGCTCGGCTGCCAGCGCCTTCACGCCATCCCCGTACTCCACAACCGCGCGCTCGAGGATGCAGCCGCCTACATACCTCCCGTCGGCATCGTATGTGGCCGGAGCGCTGGTCGACTTGAAAACGATCCCGTCCCAGTTCCCTCTGGATGGAGACGAAGCGTCTGAGGTAAAGAGGATTTCATTGCCGGCGGTTCCCCGCGCTATCAGCGTCCCCCCTATCCAGAGGGAGGCGCTTCCGCCAAACCGGACCTCGACCCCAGGCTCAATCGTGAGGGTTGCGCCTAGAGCGACCAGCACGTTGCCGGTCACAACGATAGGACTCTGACCTTGTCCCCACACCGTGTCAGTCCCAATCGTCCCGCTGACCTCCGTCGCGGATCCTGCCGCGCTGAGCCCGCTGCAGAACGCCATGCTCCATAACAGACCGCTAAGAAATCGTCTGCTCATCACGAATAGCCCTCCCCCGCAGAACCCGCCTGCCAACGTTCGTCCCGCTCGGTTCCGGATGGTAACGCCGCCGGTCACCGCTCGTTGAGCAGGCGGCGGAGTTCTTCCTGCGCGGCGCGCAGCTGAGCGACCTCGTCTTCGAGGGCCAGCATGCGGCGCCTCGCTTGCGTCAAAGCGGCGGCGTTGTTCGTGATCAAGTCGTTTCACCGAAGCACCGGCCTCTCGAGCCGCCGCATGATAGGCCTCCTTTGAGGAGGACGCATTCCGGCGAGAATGCCGGATGAGGGAGAATCGTCCAAGATATCTTGGCACACCGTGGGAGGGAGGGGCAAGAAAAAAGTGATTGCAAGAAAAAAGTGATGGGATTTGAAAAGAAGTTTGACCGTCAAGAAGTCACTGGGGAGCGTCATTGCCTTATTTGTCGAGAGGTTTGGTATGGAATGGGGCGCGGCTTCACCGCGCACGATGCGAATCGCGCCCCCCGACGCGTTGCGGCCTCAGACTTCCCGCTCGCCTTTGCGCGGCACGCGAGCGGTGCAATTCCAAAGTCTTTGCATTGCGACGGCTTGCCGTCGCTTTGACCTGCCAGGGCAGGCAGGCGAGGGTTTCACCCCGATCCGAACGAGGTTTGGCGCGGCGGCAAGCCGCCGCGCAGAGAAAGCGCAGGCAAGCCTGCGCACTCCCAAAACCGGCCCTTCGAAGTGGAGGCGCCGACTCTGGAATTGTCCTGGGCGCGCGAGGGGGACTCCGTTTTTCGCCGTTGCGGTCTCATGCCGGCTCTTGCTATGCCTCTTATGTTGTTTCGCCGTCCCGGCGCCGGCGGCCTACGGGCGGCAGCCGGGGAAC
>DATKZW010000080.1:0-2903 GCA_035527775.1 Sumerlaeia bacterium
CGATCTTGTAGCCGTAGCGTCCCGCCTTGCTCGCCAGAACGTACTTGTCCCGGGGAATCCCTTTGAGCGCCTTGCCCAGAACCGTTTCGGACTTCGTCAGACCGTAAAAGGGCGAGGTGTCTATGAAGTTGATGCCGAGGTCGATGGCCTCGCGCACGGCGCGGATGCCGGCCTCCTCCTCGCAGTCCTTGAACGCTCCCCCCAGAGATGAAGCCCCGAAACCAAGAACCGAGACTTTGAGATCCGTTTTCCCGAAACGCCGGTATTCGCCAATGCCTGCCATTCAGATAAGCGCCGCCTTTCATTCCGTATCGTTGCGCCGCCCTCCGGCACAGCTCGACGGCGCGCCCAACCATGCCAGAAAGCCGCCCGTCCCGTCCACGCCGAATCCCCCCTCTGCGGGCGGGAGGCCGTCAGCCAGAGGCCCCTTACGCGACTGCGGGCGAGACGCCCGCGACGCTGCGGGCAAGACGCCCGCGCTACTCGTACCGTCCGTATTCCAAGCAGGTCTCATAGACGGCTTCCAGGTTCTCCATGGGCACGCCCGGCGGCAGGTTGTTGGCTTCCTGGAGGATGAAGCGGCCGCCTTGCATGATGCCCGACGCGAGAATCTCGCGGGTCGCGCGCGCGCAGTCCTCGGGCGAACCGTCTTTCAGGATCGTCACGCGGGGGCCGCCTGAGATCTCCACGTCCTCGCCGAGCTCCTTGCGCAGCCATCCGTGATCGACGGGGAAACCCGTGTCGAAAGAGACGACGCCGAGTTTCTCGCGGATCGTCTTGAAATGCCGCGTGGCGTCGCCGCAGAGATGGATGCCGCGCTTGTCGTCCGCCGGCGTCGTCGACGACGTCTCGCTGTACCAGTATTCGTGAATCGGAAGAATCAGCTCCTTGTAGAGAGCCGTACCGATCAGTTGAATCGAGTCGTCTGCCAGTCCGCCCGAGTCCCCCTTCTTCCATCCGTCCGGCGAGGCGAGATCGCCGAGCGCCCGATTGCGGATGAGGCACACATCGGCGATCTTCATGAGGAGGCGGCGCGCCTTGTCCGGGTCCATGCGCAGGAGGAGGAAAACGTCCGAGCCAAAGAGATTGGCGCCGACCGTCAGGGGACCGTCGAATCCCAGACCGAAGGGCTGGACCGCGCCCTTCCGCCCGAGATGCTCGAAGGTCTCGGCCTCCCTGATCAGAGCCTCGCGGAATGCGAGCCGGTCCTTGATCCACGGGTTCTCGAGCGGCTTCGAGAAATCGCGTTCCAGGAAATCGTCCACGTCGTCGATCGTCAGGAACGCCTCGGTCGCCGGCACCTGGCCCGGCTTGCACACGACCTCGGCGCCGAAGTACGCCGCGTCGTACGTGTTCTGGCACTCGACGTGGAACGACCACTTCTCGGGCAGTTCCCTGACGTTGTCGCACGTCTTGCCGAATTCCATGGGCACGTATTCCTGAAAGCGCGATTGCACGGTCAGCGTGACGCGCGGGTCGTGGAAATACTCCTCGTACCTGTAGCCGTCGGGATTCAGGTCGGGATTCAGCAGGATGATGCGCGAGTTCACGCTCCAGCGCAACGGCACGCGAATCGGCCGCTTCGCATGGTACGCTTCCCAGACCTTTCTTTTCTCTTCGTTTGTCGGAACGGTAAACGAGGTCATACTGTCTTCTCCTTGAACGCATGAGGAATCTGTGGGGATAGGCTTTGGCTGAAGCCGCGCGTAACCCCGTATCAGCGTCTGTCTGGAACAAGACGCGCCAAGAGTTCTCCCGCCTCCTCCCGCGCCGCGAGGAGGGCGGCGTCGCAACGGGTGTGTTGACCGGGCGACAACGCCAGGTCCTCTCGAATCCGTTTCAGCAGGCGTCGCGCCGCCGTTGCGGCCCGGCTTCGCTTTCCTTTGTCCCGCTCCACGGCTCGTTCGAGCATGCGGAGGAGCTCGAAGTCCTCCATCCCTTTGCGAATGACCTCCCAGCGGAGACTCGAACAGATGGTGTGGCGGCCCGGGTAGACGATGTGGGTGTCGCCCGAGGGGAGGGGATTGTCGTCCTGGCAGTAGATGCTGGCGCCGGAGGCGTCGAGCCAGGGGGAGACGTCGATGCGCGCCGGCACGCCTCCCCACGGCGCCCAGTGCGAGTAGCCCCAATGCAGGAACCCCTTCAGATCGAGACTCCATGAGAGCCAGAAGATGATGCGGTTGCGGATCGAGGGATAATCGAGAAAGCGATTCGGGTATTGCCCCTGGGGCGCGAGACAGACGTAACTCCAGAGGTCCTCCTTGGGATTGCGCGGCGTGTCGGGCGTGATGTCTTGAATCTGTGGGACGCGAAGATCGATCAGGCCTTCGAGGCCGCCGCTCATGACGGCGTCGATGGTCTGGACGCCGGGAAGCCACTGGCGCGTGCGCCGCGCGCAGTGCGACCACGAGGCCTCATTGTCCGGCACGGGTTCGTCCGCGACGTGCTGGACATACCGCTTGTGCCATCCGCGCGTCTTCAGGTGCGCGTGGACGGTCTGCAGGAAAGCCTGCATCCACGGCTCGAACTCCTCGTCCGACATGGCTTTGCGCGACGTGTCGATTGGCTTTCCGTCGGGGCCTTGGACGGGGAACCGCCTCCACCCGATCTGGCTCATCCACCCCGCGACGCGGCCCGCGCAGTGCCCGCCTTCGATCCAATCCACACCCGCTTTCTTGAAGATCCGCACCCAGCGATCCAGGTCCCGGAAGTCGTATCGGAACCGCCCGCTCGCCGCGCGCGCGACCTTCACCAAACTGAAGAACGGCGTCAGGATCATGTCCTGGTGGTGGCGCGCCATGTCGGCCGCCACCTTCTTGATCCAATCCCAATGCGCGTCGGACCACGGCTCGATGCGGTAGTAGTTCGCGAGAGTTTCGGCCGCAAACCACTCGGTGTGGCGG
>DATKZW010000081.1:0-2732 GCA_035527775.1 Sumerlaeia bacterium
AAGCGATTCAATATGGGAAATCCGGGGTTAAACGTGTAGGAAGCGACAACGCCGCGACCGTCGAACCGAATGACCAGGTCTTGAGTGCTCGCCTGACCAAACGCCCGGTAGCGATACTTGCCGTAGGTCCACGTCCGCTGCCCGTCCTCGATTCCCACTCGCCAGGGGGACCCGAACATGGCGCGCACCTCATTCTGCGTGGTCTCGCCCATCCGGATGTCGGACACTCGAGCAACGGGGAAATCGCGACCGACCGTGGCGCAACCCGCGGAGATCAGCATCAGCGCCGCCATCAGGATCGCCGCCGGGGCCAAGAAGGCCTTGAGCGACGGACTGCCCTCGCCCTTTGAGGGATCTGAGGGGGAAACGTGGGTGTTCATCTTGCTTTCCGTCCTTCCACCGGATTAGGGGCGCCTCCCGCGCCGAGCCAGCCTTCGCAACGGCTTCGGCTGACAGGCTGAGGCAAAGGCTCGTGTTGAACTCAGTCGATTCGCGCCGGATTCCGGCGTTTCATCGCGTCAGACACGACCCAGTCCTTGATTGTGAGCGTTTGAACGCGGATGTCAAGGGCGGAGAGAAGCGTTTCAGGATCGCTAGCGCGCCCGCTTCCCAAGCCCCCGACGTCGCTGCATGGCGTTCGCGGGGTTGACTCGGGAGAGCGCCATGGTTTATCCTGCAAGCGTCGTTGTCGGCGGCAACTGCCTGGATCGCCGGCGGCGCCACGATGGCGCTTCCCTCGCCGCGCCTCAGGGCGACCGCCCGGAGACGCAGGAGACGCGCCGCCTGGACTTCGAGATCCAGGCGCCGGAAAGCGCGTCGGGGAGGGCGACGTTTCAGGCTTACGCTCTCTATTACGTGTGCGAGGGGGTCGGCGGCCAGTGTCTTTTTCTGCGCCAGGACGCGCCGATTGAGGTCGAGGCCTCGAAGTAGAATCCTCCTTCCTCAGCGAGCGGACCCGCGAGAATAGATCCGGGCGGGCAGACCATGCTGAAGAACACTTTCTGCCACATTCCGGGAATCGGGCGGACCACCGAGGAGCGACTGTGGTCGCGCGGCTTCCCATCTTGGGATGAAGTTGTCGCCGGCAGCGGTTCCCTGCCCCTGTCCAGGAAGAGATCCGATCTGGTGGCAAACGCGGCCGCCGAGTCCGCCGCCGCTCTTGCGCGCGCCGACGCCGACTACTTCTACCCGCGTCTCCCTTCCAGTCAGCAATGGCGGATGTTTCCCGAGTTTCGCTGCGCCACAGCCTATCTCGACATCGAGACGACGGGCTTGGGCGCGCCGGGCGACTACATCACGACGATCGCTCTGTACGACGGGGATTCGATCCGTCACTTCGTCCAGAACGACAACCTCTTCCTGTTTCCCGAGGTCATCGAGAGGTACCAGCTGATCGTAACCTATAACGGCAAGAGTTTCGACGCGCCCTTCATTCGCCACCACCTCGGGGTGCCGATGCGTCAGGCGCATATCGATCTGCGCCACGTGCTGGCAAGTCTGGGATACCGCGGCGGTCTGAAGGGGTGTGAAAGGCAACTGGGAATCGACAGGAAGGAGATGGCCGACATCGACGGCTATTTTGCCGTCTTGCTCTGGTTTGACTACCTGCGCAACCGCAACGAGCGCGCGCTCGAGACCCTTCTGGCCTACAACACTCTCGACGCGGTGAATCTGGAACTCCTCATGGTCTTCGCTTACAACGAGAAGATCAAAGGCACGCCCTTCGCCGAGAGCCATCGGCTCGCCGCGCCCGCGTCTCCAGACCTCCCCTTTCGACCCGACGCCGAGACAATCGCGCGTCTCAAAGGCCGGGCGTGGGGAGGGCGTGGCGAAGTTGAGGCCGGGCCGGAAAGCAGTTGAAACCGTTCGGGCGGCGTGGCAGATTTCCTTGCCGCGAACGGGACTTAACACATCGGCTGCTGAAGCGGCTGCTGAAGCGCACCGGCGTCGCGAAAGGGACGGCTTCCGCTCCGAAGGTCCATCGGAATCGAGGAGGCTGAGAATTGGACGCGCTACGAGTGCTGGTTGTCGACGATGATGAGCTCGTTCGCTTGTCTCTGGCCGAAATCCTCAAGGTGCGAGGAGAGAATTGCGTCCTGGCCTCGAGCGGCGAAGAGGCCCTTCGCCTTCTCGGGAAGCGCGAGGCCGATCGGGGCGATCCGTTCGACGTGCTGATCTCGGATCTGTCGATGCCCGGCATGGACGGCTTGGAGTTGATCCGCCGCGCCAAGAACATCGACCCCCAGCTGGTGTGCCTGGTTCTTTCCGGGTTTGGAACGCGCGACAATATCATGGCCGCGATCAAGGAAGGCGTCTTCGACTTCATCGAGAAACCGCTGCCCGATTTCCCCACCTTCTCGATGATCCTGGACCGCGCCCGCGATCGCGTCCGCCTGATCGGCGAACGAGCCGGCCTACTCGCCGATCTGAAGCGTCAGAACGAGAAGCTCGAGATCAGCCTGAGCCAACTCAACGACGCCTACGAGCACCTGCAGCGCCAAGAGGAAACCATCGAGAGAGACCTGCGCCAGGCCCAACACATGCAGCAACGCCTCCTCCCCTCGGCTTTCCCCCGCGTCGGGAGAATCGGCATGTTCGGCCATTATAGCCCGTGCGAACGCATGGGGGGCGACTTCTTCGGCATCGTGGCGCTCGGAGAGGACCGAGCGGCCGTCTACATCGCCGACGTGGCGGGCCATGGCGTGGGCGCGGCGATGGTCACCCTCATCATT
>DATKZW010000082.1:0-2270 GCA_035527775.1 Sumerlaeia bacterium
GTCTGTGCGGGCGAATCGCCGCCGCAGAGACTCGCTCTCGGGTTCCTGAGTCTCGGTCTCGTGTGGGCGGCGCCGTGCATCCTGCAAAGCCTCCTCCCCAATCACGACTGGGACAGCGCCCTCTACCATCTTCCTCTCGGGCGGCGGTTCATCGAGAGGGGGATCGGCGCCGCGGCAACGGATCCCGCTTTCGTTGCCTACGATTTCCCCGCCGCCATCCATCTTTTCTATTCCATGTTCCAGGCCCTCGGGGCGGAATCGGGCGTCATTCCCTTCAACCTCCTCTCCGTAGGCGGAGTGGGGCTGGGGACGGGGGTGTTGGCCGCGAGGCTCGGAGGGCCAAGGGCCGGATGGTGGGCGGCCGGCATTTGCCTCTCGTGCAACATGTTTTGGGAGCTGGGGTGCGACGCGCGGATCGACTCGATTCTCACTTTCTACTTTCTTCTTGCCTGCCACGCGGTCTTCGCCTGGTTGCAGAACGAAAGGCAGAGCGATGCTTGGCTGCCCGCGGCCGGCATGATGCTCGGGCTGGTCGTCGGAGCGAAGTACACGGGGATCTTGTTCGCCGTGATCTTGGGCGCGCCCGCGCTGGTTCGTCTCTTTCTTATCCACGCGCCGGCCCGAAGGCGAGCTTTGGCGGCGCTCGGTCTGGGCGTTGCATGCCTCCTGGCGCCGTCCGGCTGGTGGTACGCGCGCAACGCCGTCGTGCTCGGCGATCCCTTCTATCAGTTCGGCGGCGGACTGAAGTACTACGATGCCCAAGGCGAGCTGCGCGCCTTCGGACCCGCGTGGGAGGAGATGACGCGGCGCCGCCCCCTCTCGGACGAAGTCCTGGCGGCTGCGAAGGAGTTCGAGAGATTGGCGGTCGACCGTGGACCGAATCCCTCGCTCTTCAACGTGCTCGACGTTTTCCTTCACCCCTCGCGCTACGAAGTGAAACCCTACCATTGGCTGAGCCCGCTTTTCCTTCTGTTTCTCTTCTTGCCCCTCTTTCGGCGGGACTGGATCGCCTTCTGGCTCCTCGCGCTGCCCATCGCCGGATACTGCGGCGTTGCTCTGGCGATCTATTTCTCCCGCTATGCCATGCCCGTGTTTCCCCTTCTGGCCGTGGGGGCGGCCTTGGTTCTCGACTCCGTGCGCCGGCGCGGGTGGGCGTGGTTCTGGGGTCTGCTGTTGTGCGCGCTTCTCACGTTCAATTCCGCCGCGCAATGGCGCAAGAGCGCCTTGCTGTATCCTTGGGAGCGCCTGACGGGGCGCGTCAGCGAGATCGAGTGGCTCGAGCAGGTCGGCTACAACGGCTCCCCCATGGCGCCCCCGATGATCCGTTTCATCAACGAAGCCGTCGAACGGGGCGAGATCGAGCGCAACGCCCGCATTTTCATGCTGGGGGAAGGCAAGGGCCATCTTCTGCGTTGTTCGTATCTGCCCGACTCGACGCGGGAATGCTACCGCTGGCTTACGGAGTTGATGAACGCCGACTGCGATCACGCAAGAGTGCTCGAAAGCCTGCGCAAGCAAGGCGTCACGCATCTTCTCGTGGACCATGGCTATTTCCTTTGGTCCTTGCGGAGCGTGCCCGTGAACGTCGAACAGTTGGCCTTTGCGCTGCGCCATTTCAGCCGCTTCACGGCCGAACACGCCCAGGTGGTCCACGTCGGGGAGATGACGACCCTTTTCCGGGTGCGCTTGCCCAAGGAAGACGCGGAGGTAAGCGAGGATCCTACGGCTCTTGGCGCCGATCAGGCGCCGCCGCCTGATCCGGAGGGGAGTCGGCGTCCCGCGGCGCGCCGGCGCGGGGGATTCTGATCCGCACCAGCTCGAGTCCGGCCGGCAGGCTCTCACTGCGCTTCTCGCCCAGGCTCAGCAGCCACCCGAAGTACTCCCGTTCCACATAGTCCTTGGCGAAATAGACCCATACCTCTTCGCCGCCGAGTTGCGGCAAGAGAGTTTCCACGGCGGATCGCGGCGCGGACCGAACCTGGCGACCGAGGTAGTAGCTCGCCGCGCGCTCGTAGAAGGACGGGAAAAAAACTACGAGCGCAGGAGGGCCTTCTTCTCTCCAGATCTTTGCGAAAGCCCGCCAATCGCTTTTCTCCGCCGTGCGTTCCTGGACCAACGTGGCGGCCAACATGACGGCGCCGAGCAACGCAACCGCGAGCCTCGCCCGAAGACGGCTCGCCAATGACAGGCAGGCGATGGAGGCCAGAATCAGGAAAGGGGGAAGAACGAACAGAGAGAAGCGCTCGGCGACGTAGAGGGGGTGGTAGACT
>DATKZW010000083.1:0-2419 GCA_035527775.1 Sumerlaeia bacterium
ACCAGTACGAGGCCGCCGAGGCCTCCTTCGAACTGCTTTCGCGCCGCCTGTCGGGGAGGTACAAACGCCCCTTCCAGCTTCAGGGTTTCCGCGTGATCGTGGAGAAAAGGGGCCATGACGAAGAGTGCGTCAGCGAGGCGACCATCAAGATTGACGTCGGGGGACGCACGTACCTGACGGCCGGAGAAGGCGACGGACCGGTCCACGCGCTGGACGTTGCGCTGCGCAAAGTGCTGAAGGAGGAATTCCCCGAAGTCGCCGATGTGAACCTCCTCGACTACAAGGTGCGCGTGTTGGACGCCAAGACGGGAACGGCGGCGAAGGTCCGCGTCCTCATCGAGTCGGGGGACGGCCACAAGGAGTGGGGCACCGTGGGCGTGTCGGAGAACTTGATCGAGGCCTCGTGGCGGGCGCTGGTTGACAGCATCGAGTATAAGTTGCTTAAGAAGTAGGGCCGCCGGGCTCCTGAAGGCTTCGACGGCGCGCGCCCTACGGACTTGCCCTATCCGGTTCCGCGATCCCAATCTCTTTACGGCGAACATGAACGGCCCGCAGCTATCGACCAACCCCTATAAAGGCACGCGGGACTTCTATCCCGAGGACATGGTTCTGCGGAATTGGTTCCTTGGCAGAATGCGCGAGGTGGCCCAGCGCTACGGCTATGAAGAGTACGCAGGTCCGATCGTTGAGTTGTTCGACCTCTACGCGGCGAAGAGCGGCGAGGAACTGGTGCGCGAGCAGATCTACCATTTCGAGGACAAGGGCAAGCGACGGCTGGCGATTCGTCCCGAAGTGACCCCCAGCGTGGCTCGCATGGTGGCGGCGCGCCTGGAGCAGCTGGTTTTCCCGCTGCGGTGGTACACGATCGCGAATCTCATGCGCTACGAGCGGCCTCAGAAAGGCCGGCTCCGCGAGCACTGGCAACTCAACATGGACATTTTCGGAGAGCCGGGAATCCGGGCGGATCTGGAGATTCTGTCGGTCATCGTGGATCTGCTGCTCGCCTTCGGCGCCGATTCGTCCATGTTCCGCATCCGGGTCAGCGATCGTCGGCTTTTCAACGACGTGTTGCGCGACGTGCTGGGGGCGGATCAAGAGCAGGTTCAGGCGATTTCCAAGGCCGTGGACAAGCGATCGAAGATCTCGAACGAGGACTACAACCAATGGCTGGCGGAATCGGGCGTCCGCCCAGACAAAATCGCCTTGCTGGACGAAGTGTCCGCCCTGTCGCTCGAGGAACTCATCACTCGCTTGCGGAGCGAGTCGCGGGGCGCCGCGGATATGCGCGATCTTTTCGCCTTGCTGGATAAGACGGGCCTGGCCGAGTACTGCGACTTCGACTTCTCAATTGTTCGCGGGTTCGACTATTATACGGGCGCTGTTTTTGAGGTCTACGACAACTCGCCGGAGAACCGTCGGGCGCTCTTCGGCGGGGGGCGTTACGACGACCTGATCAGGCTCTTCAAGAAGACCGACGTACCGGGCGTGGGATTCGGGTTCGGGGACGTCACGTTTCAGGACTTCCTGGAGATCCACGGTCTCATTCCGGCGGACCTCGGAAGGGCCAAGGGGGTGCTGATCGTTGCCTTCGAAGAGACGCCCTACGCGGAGTATCTGAAGATCGCCCGCGAGCTGCGCGCCGCGGGAATCGCGTGCTGCATCTTCCTGGATCCGAAGGCGAAGTTGAAAAAGCAGCTGGCTTACGCCGAGAAAAAGGGATTCGCCGCGGCGCTGTTGCTGGGACCCGAGGAGATGGAGAAGGGAACGGTTGTTCTTAAGGAGCTGGCTCTGCGCCGGCAAGTGGTTGTCAGCAGGACCGAGTGTTTATCCAAACTCGAGGAATGGCTTGGGGTTTAGAACAGACGGCGTTAGGCCCCGGGAACCGCAGGTGAGCCATGCGAGGAGCGTCGAGAGACGGCGACGGAAGACGCCGGCTCCCCACCCATCTGCGGCGGCGGTTCCGGGCGGGCGGGCGGGCGCGGGAGGTCGAAGACCTTCTGGAGAAGCTCGACCTTCATACGGTCTGCCACGGCGCGCACTGCCCGAACCGCAACGAGTGCTTCGCGTCGGGAACGGCGACGTTCCTGATTCTGGGAGACGCCTGTACGCGCCGGTGCCGGTTTTGCGCGATTCCGACGACAACTGCGCCGAGCCCGATCGATTGGCGGGAGCCGGAGAGAATCGCGGCGGCGGTTCGCGCTCTGGGTCTGCGTTACGCAGTCATCACGAGTGTGACGCGCGACGATCTTCCGCTGGGCGGCGCGGACCTCTTCGCGGCGTGCATCCGGCGCCTGCACGGGGAGATTCCGCCTCCGAAAGTGGAAGTTCTCACGCCCGATTTCAAAGGCAATCGCCAAGCGCTGGAGACGGTGCTCAATGCCCGCCCGGAGGTCTTTAGCCACAATGTCGAAACAGCGCC
>DATKZW010000084.1:0-7777 GCA_035527775.1 Sumerlaeia bacterium
CGTCAAGCTCGCCTTCGGCCTGCTCCATCTCGGCCGGGTGGTGCGTTACGTGTCGAATTCCGTCGTCGTCGGTTTCACGGCGGGGGCGGGCATTCTCATCGCCGGAAATCAGCTCCAGAACCTTCTGGGCGTAAAGATCGCCGGCGCCCATGCCGGGCGATTCCACCAGGTTCTTCTCGCGACCGTCGCGGAAGTGGGGAACACCAATTTTCACGCCCTTGCCATTGCGGCGCTGACCGTCCTGATGGTGATTCTCCTGCCACGCATCGCTCCGAAGTTGCCTGGCCCGTTGATCGCCGTCGTGGCATCCGGTCTTCTCGTTTATCTCCTGGGCTGGCATGAGCGCGGAGTGAGCATCCTCAGCGATATCGCCCCTATTGAGCGGCGTTTCAATATCTTCCATTTCCCCAAGATGCTTCGGCCTTCGGCTTATCCCGAGACCCTTGGGCTGATGAAGAGCCTAAGCGGCGGGGCGGTGGCCCTGGCGATCCTGGGTTTGGTCGAGGCCGCCACGAGCAGCCGCGCCGTCGCCGCGTCCTCGGGACAGCGTCTGAATTTCTCCCGGGAGTTCGCCGCCCAGGGCGCGAGCAATATCGTCGGCGCGTTCTTCCTGAACTTCGCCAGTTCCGGGTCATTCGTCCGCTCGGCCTTGAACTACCGATCGGGCGGCCGCACGCGGATGGCGGCCGTTTTCTCGGCCCTGTTCACGGCCCTGACCGTTTTCCTGCTGGCGCCCTTCGCCAACTACATCCCGAAGGCGAGTCTGGCGGGGATGTTGATCGTCGTTGCATACACCATGGTCCAGAGGCGGCGCCTGGACCTGGTCCTGAAGGCGGGCGGGAAGTCGCGGACCGTCTTGCTGGTGACGATTCTGTCGACGCTGGTTCTTCCCCTCCAGTACGCCATCTTCGTCGGCGTGTTCGTGTCCATCGTCTTCCTCTTGAAAATCACGGGCAAGACGGACCTCACCATTCTCGTCCCGCGCGAGGACGGACATTTCGACGAAATGCCCTTCGACCAGGCGGCCCCGTCGCCCTTGCTGCTCGTGAACATGGAGGGGGACCTGTACTTCGCGGCGGTCGAGGACCTGGACTACGAACTGCAGCAGGCGCTGACGCCACAGACCCGGGTCGTGCTTCTGCGAATGAAACGCCTGCGCGCCGTCGGCAGCACCGCGATGGCGATCCTCGAGCACTTCTGGCGGATCCTGCGCGAGCGCAACGTCCACCTCGTCGTCTGCGGAATCGAAAAGACCCTCGAAGGGCTGATGACGCGCTCGGGCTTGCGTGAGCGCATCGGCGAGCAAAACCTTTTCTATGCCGACAACACCCTGTTCCAATCCACGAGGCTCGCGCTGGCGCGGGCGCGCGGAATCCTCGACATGGAGCGCAGCCGGGAAGCGGCCAGGACCGGGCGAGAGGCCGAGACGGCCGGCCCCGCCCACGTGACGGCGCGCGACGTCGCGGTGCGTCAAGTCGTGCGTTTCGGACAGGGCCATTCCGTTCGGGAGGCGGTGTGGCTCTTGTCCGAAATGAATCGCCGCCGCGGGGCGCCCGAGGTCCTGCCCCTCTTCCTGCAGGGTCTCGAAGGGAAACTGGTCGGGGAGCTGACGCCGTGGCGTCTGCTCGAAGTGATGACGGGCTTCGGCCCCGGCGTTTCCCCCAAGGACGACTTGAGCGCCCTGGACGACGCCGAGCTGGGACACCGTTTCAGCGACGCCTTCGGAGAGGTGGTCGGCGATCTCGCGAACCGCGATCTCCCCGCGCTTGGCCTGGACTCGCCCCTCGCGCAACTCCTGCACGAGTCGCAGAGCCGCGAGACGCCGGCGCTGCCGATCCGCGACGACGGGGGACGCATTGCGGCCCTGGTCCGCGAGCGAGACTTGCTCGAAGGCCTGGGCCGGATGCTTCACATGATTCGCGGTGAAGACAACGCGAGGGAAGGATGATGCGCCAAGGCGTGAGCCACGACATTGTCTTTGAGTGAACGGCAGTGGATCTCGCGGGGGTCGCAGCCCGGCACATGAAAGAGCCCGCTGGCATGGACTCGGGTTTTCCTGACGCGGAGAGACCGCGACGAACCGAAGCCGCTCTGGCGAGGATCCTCGCGCGCTATCCGCTCGAGCATCTGCGCCACGACGCCGTCGCGGGGCTGACGGTGGCGGTCATGGGCGTGCCGCAGGCGATGGGCTACGCCATGATCGCCGGTTTGCCCCCCGTCTACGGCCTTTACACGAGCATCGTCTGCTGCATCGTCGCGGCCCTCTCCGGGAGTTCCAATCACCTAGTCACCGGGCCGACGAACGCCATCTGCATGGTGATTTTGAGCCTCACGGCCCACCTGCCCGCCAAATACAACGTGGACCTGCTCCAGGTTGTCCTCCTGCTGACCCTTATGACCGGCCTAGTCCAGCTCGCCTTCGGCGCTCTGCGCATGGGCGGCATCGTGCGCTACGTCTCCAACTCCGTCGTCGTCGGTTTCACGGCCGGGGCCGGCGTCCTCATCGCGACGAACCAGTTGAGAAACGTGCTCGGGATTCAGGTCGGCGGCGGGAAGGCGGAACGCTTCTACGAGGTGCTGTGGCTGACGGTCAAGGGAATCCCCGACACGAATCCCTACGCGCTCTCGATCGGGGTCTTCACGGCCCTGTGCGTCGTTCTTCTTCCGAAAATCGATCGGAGGATGCCCGGCGCGCTCGTGGGCATCGCGCTTTCGGGCGCCCTTGTGTTCCTGATGGGGTGGCACGGGGAGGAGATGGGCGCCGCCAGGATCGGGATCGTCAAGGACATCGGCGAGGGGATTGGTCGAAACCTCGATCTCTTTTCCGTTCCGCATCTTCTCTTTCATCCGAATCCCGAGCTGACGCGCGAGCTGGGAACCGGCGCGGTGGCCTTGGCGATCTTGGGGCTGATCGAGGCGGCGTCCATCGCTCGCGCCGTGGCCGCGTCGTCGGGGCAGCGGCTGAACTTCACGCGCGAATTCGTCGGTCAGGGCCTTGGCAACTGCGTTGGGGCTTTCTTTCTGAACTTCGCCGGGTCGGGCTCCTTCACCCGCACCGCCGTCTGCTTCCAATCGGGGGCGCGCACGCGCATGGCGGCCGTTTTCTCGGCCCTTTGGACCGTCTTGACGATTCTGATTTTCGCGCCCGTGGCCAACTACATCCCGGCCGCGAGCTTGGCCGGCATGCTCATCGTCATCGCCTATTCGATGATCGAGCGACATCGCTTGCGCCTGGCATGGAAATCGGGCTTCAACTCGCGCGTCGTTCTCTTCGGAACGCTGGGCTCCACGCTGGTCCTCCCGTTGGAGTACGCCATTTTCGTCGGCGTGTTCCTCTCGATCTTCTTTTTGCTCAAGATCACGGGCCGCGCCGACCTGACGCAGCTCGTGCCGCGTCCCGATGCCGGCTTCGACGAAGTTCCTTTCGATCGCGCGGCGCCCTCGCCCATCGTGACCGTGAACATGGAGGGGGATCTCTACTTCGCGGCGGTCGAGGATCTGGACTACGAGTTGCAGCGGGTGCTCACGCCGAAAACGCGCGTGGTCATTCTCCGGATGAAACGACTGCGCGCCGTTGGGAGCAGCGCCATCGCCGTCCTGGAGCACTTCTACGAAGTGTTGCGCAAGAGGAACGTCTCGCTCGTGGTGTGCGGCATCGAGCCGGATCTGGTCGAGGTGATGACGTCCTCGGGCCTGCGACGGGTGATTGGCGAGCCCAATATCTTCTATGCCGACAGCAAGCTCTTTCAGTCCACGGAACTGGCCATGGCGCGAGCTCTGAGCATCGCCGAAATGGAGCGCCGCCGCGAACGGGCGGCCGCCGGGGGAGCGGAGCGAAGGGCGGAAGCGGCGGGTCTCGTCGCTCGCGACGTGATGACGCGCCATTGCATCCGTTTCGGCCAGGAGCATCAGTTGCGCGAGGCGATCTGGCTGGTGTCGGAGATGAACCGCCGCCGGAAAACGGCCGAGGACCAACCCCTTTTCCTGCAGGATCGCGAGGGGAAACTGGCGGGCGAGCTTTCCACGTGGCGCCTGTTGAGGGAAATGGCGGCGGGAAAGGCCGCCGCGGAACTCTGTCGGATGGACGACGCGGAACTCGCGCGGCACATGAGTGATCGCTTTCAGACGCCGATCCATGACTTGGCGCGGCGTGACGTGTCGAGCTTCGCGATGGAGACCCCGCTCTCGGTTCTTCTGCGGAAATCCGTTGCGGAAGACCGGCGCGTTCTGCCCGTTTGCGATGAGGGGGGCCGCCTCGTCGGGTTGGTCAGGGAGAGCGATCTCCTGATCGCCGTGGGGAAGGTCCTGCGTGTGGCTGCCGTCGAGCAGGCGCCGACGGCCATAACACAGCGGTGAGCGTCTGCCGAGATGAGCGGAAGGAGAGAAGCGCAATGGCGGAAAACATTCGGGCGAAAGACTTGATGAGGCTTTCTTTTTTGCGTCTGGGCGCGGGCCACACGCTTCGCGAGGCGTTGAGCATTCTGCTCGATCCCCAGACCCGCGAAGACGGTTGTCGGGTCCTGATCGTCTTGAACCCCGACGCCGGCTTCGCGGGGATCCTGACGACGCGCTATCTCTTGCGCGCGCTCGTGCCGGACTGGGTTCGGGAAGAGACGGATTTCGAGGACAATCTGGCCTTTGAGAAAAGGCTTCTCGATTCGATGGAAGAGAAACTCGAGATGAAAGTGGCGGAGGCGATGAATCGCGATGTCCCGACCGCAACGCCCGGAGATCGCCTTCCGCGGCTGATCGAATGTATGCAGGACAAACGGCTCGACTGCCTCCCCGTCGTCGAGCAAGGCCGAGTCGTGGGCGTCATCCACCTGACCGACGTCTTCAACGCCGCCGCGCGACTTGCCTTGGCGGCGCAGACCGACGACGCCCCGCCCGGACGGTGACGAAGACGTCCCTACCGCGCGAGCGGCGAAGGATCGCCCCGGCGAGAACGGCCAGAAGCGCAATGAGACAGAGCTCCGCGCAACGCGCCCCGAGAGAATCGGGCACGGTCGCGAGCGCCCTTCCCCCGACGGCGAGCGCCGGCACAATCCCGGCGGCCGCGAGAATCCAGAAACGCTTCCGAGATTGGGAACGAGCGGCTTTCGCACTTCTCCCCAGGGAGAAGACGAGGGCAATCCAGACCCAGACCGCCCACAGAAAACAGACCCAACCGAATGCAAATTCCGGGGGACGGTACTCCAAGCGGACCGCGCTCTCTCCCCCGGGAACGCGAACGGCCTGGAGAAACCCGTAGGCGAGCGTCGTCTCCGCCCGCTTTCCGTTGACCCAGGCCTGCCATCCGGGGTAACGCGCCGCGGGCGTCACCAGCCACGTCTCCGTTCCGGGGTTCTCGACTTTGTAAGTCATGCGGTGAGGACCGTCGCTCGTCCTCTCCGCGGACCATCCCGAGGGGATTTCGGGCGTCGGCGGGTTGCGGTCCGGGTTGGCCTCGGGCCACGCGGCAGGCAGCGCCTTGGGATCCTCGAACAGTCGCCAACCGCCGGCTTCGTTCAGGAAGACGAGCTCCTCGGACGTGGCGTCGGGCGTCCCGACGGAAGAGGCCGTTTTGACTTCGGGTCCCCTGTCCGGCGGGAAGAGAAAGAGGCGCGTGCGCAAAGCCCGCGTCCACGGGGTTGGAACCGGCTCGAAGGTCCCGGCGCGATAGTCGTCGCGATCCACGCCGACGGATTGGTTGTGCGCTCGCAGGAAAAGATCGTAGTTGAGCGGGCGCATGGGTGCGTAGCCCGCGATCCCTTCCACCCGGTTTTCGAATGGGAACATCAGGATGGAGACAAAATCGTCGCGTTCGCGAGAGTCCACGGCAAGATGCTCTCCCGGCCCAAGGCGCCCCTCGACCAGCCGCCTTGCGGCCGCAACCGCGGGAGGAGGAGTCTTGGCGGTTACATGCTCCCAATAGAGGACCTGGTGGCGCGCAAGGACGCCGAGATTCGCGATCAGTCCCCCCGCCACAAGCCACCGTCCGAAGGTCCGCCATCGTCGGGGCGTGAGGCGCAGCCAGAGATGGGCTGAAAGAATCGCCAGGACGATCAGAAAGAGATTGAGGAAGGCAAGATAACGCGACAGGCCGGCGAATTTGCTGAAGAAAGGCAGGCGGCGCGCGATATCGAAGACGCCGGGCGCGGCGAAATAATAGGACCCCGCCAGCGCCGCGCCCAATGCTAAGAGAAGAAAAGCGCGGCGCCGGCGATGAAAACCGGCCGCCAGTCCGGCCATCGCGAGCAGATAAACCATCGGGCCGATTGCCATGTTGTTGACCGATTCCTTCGGAAGGCCGAGGGCCGACTTCAGGAAGAACTCTTGAACGCATCCATAGGCTTGAGCCCCAGTGAAGAAATCGTTCTCCTCGTAATGGAGCGCCGCTTGGTTTGATCGGCTAATGAGCGCGCCCGTCACGGCCAACTGGGGCGCGGCGAGAGCGGCGGCCAGAATCCAAACGAGACCGAAGCGGAACGCCCAGCGTCCGAGGCCCCACCAATCGATCCGCGCGTGCAAACGCCGCGCGATCAGCCACAGTCCCCAGGCCGCGGGCACACACGCCAACGCCGCGCCGCCTTCCCACCCGAGACCGTCGAAGGCGCAACGCCATCCCTCTTGCGGGAAGGCGACGGCGTTGGGCGGGTAGCGCAGCAGCGTCACAATGACCGTCATTTCGAGCGCCGGCAGAACCGCGCGGTCAATCCACCACGCCGGGCCAAAGCGCGGTTGGCCCGCGCGAGCCCGGCACTTGACGAATCGCGCGGCGCCCGCGAACGCCATGAGCAGGATCAGGGTGACCGTGATCTGCGGAAAAAAGAGAAGGAGCATACAGCCTCCGGCCAAGGCAAGGGCGAGCCCTCGCGCGAGGTCCGGGCGGCGAGCAAAGCGCAAACTCAGAAAGAGCATCAAGCCCGCCCATGCGGCCGAATCGCCTACGTTGGGGAGCGCGATCTTGGTGATGGTGAAACCGCTGGCTTCGAGAGTCAGTCCCCCGAAGAAGGCGAGCCACGGCGCCACGGCGAGAGCGCGCAGGAAGAGAAACAGCCCCGCCCCCGCCAGTCCGATATGCAGCAGGTATTTGATTTTCAGCATCCATACCGGGCCAAACAACATCAAGACGGGAAAATGGAGCGGATACATCGGCGCCATTTCGGGATTCCCGAATTCCGGGAACCCGCCGTACTGGTAAGGGTTCCAGAACGGAATGACGCCCCGACGCAGATGCTCGTGAATGAACCGTTGGTGGGGAAGATGGAACTCGGGTCGGTCCGCGCCGATCAGACCGTCATGGGCGAAGATCACGACGCCGGGGAAGACGAACGGGAACAAGAGAAGAAGGAGCGCCGGAACGACGCTTCCCCCAAGTGGGCGGGATCGGGAAGGAGAAGGAAGCGCCAACTCTGGCATGAGGCGTTCTTGCGTCAGAGGTCCTCGAGATCCGCCAGGTCCCTCGGGCGATTCGCGGCCTTCTTGTTCGCAATCAACTGCTGAAGACCGATGAAGCAGAGCGGACCCTCCGCGCTGTCCTCCACGACAAGATGGGCGACGGCAAAGCCTCCCACGATCGCATACCTAACGCAATGAGCGTTCAACAACCGTAAGAGGTCTTTGAAGTCTCTCGGGAAGTTCATCGTCGAGGTCGAAGTGGCGGCTCACGAGAAGAGTCACCGCTGCGATGCGCGCTTTCGGCGACCGACTCCTCCAGAAGTCGCGGTCCTCGCGGTCCTGTTCTCGCAGGGTGGTCTTTCGGACTCTTTTCTCCATGGAGGAGCTCCGGGCAGAC